>JAISTN010000041.1 GCA_031272565.1 Bifidobacteriaceae bacterium | reverse complement strand
GCCCCCAACACCAACACGTGGTTGGAGTACTTGATCGAAGATGTCAGGCCCGTCTGGGTCAAGGTCACCTTCAGCACAATGTCCTGGCCGGCATCGGCGTTGACCAGGTTGTAGGTGGGGTTCCTGGCGCCGGAGATCGCGCTGGTGCCGCGGTACCACTGGTAGGTCAAGGTGACGTTGGCCGGCTGGTACACCACCGCGGAGGTCAGCGTGTTGCCTTCGGCGGCCGTGCCAGTGACCGTGACGGAGGCGATGCCAAAGATGAGCACGTGGTTGGAGTACTTGGTGGAGGATGGCTGACCGGTGCGGGAGGCCGTCACCTTGACCACCAGGTCCTGGCCGGCATCGGCCGCCTGCACGGTGTAGGTGGGGCCGGTGACCCCGCTGATCAGCTTGGTACCCCGGTACCACTGGTACAACATGGTGGCGCCGGTCAGGTCATGCCCATAGACGGTGGCGGACAGGCGGCCGCCCACGCTGGCCGCCCCGGCCAGGTCGACTCGGTCGATCACCGGCGGGCCCAGGGGTTCGGGCGAGGTGATGACGACCTCGTAGTCCATCAGCATTTCGCCCCAACCGGAGGGCGACATGACTTCCAGGTAGTACTTGCTGCCCGCCGTTAGGACGGCCTCCAAGAGGAAGTCTGACCCTTGGTTGGGGCCGCCGTTGCTGGCCAACAACACCCCCTGGGCGTTGAACAGGCGACCGCGCAGATCGGCCTCATAGGACGGGTCCATGGTGCCATCAAAGGTAAAGACGGCGGTGTTGACAGGAGTCAGCTCGAACCAGTCGAAGTCGATGATCCCGAAGTCCTCCAGTTCGCTGAGGACGGTGATTTTGGGGCTGGGCAGGCTGAACGAGCAGTTGCTGGTTAGCGTCTCGCCGCAGTCGAGTTCGGTGGTCTGCCGTTTGACGCGCAACGCGTAGGGGCTGACGGTCTCCGCGGCGGAAGAGTGGTTCTTAATCTCCAGGTAGTAGGTGGTGTTGGCGGCGGTGTAGTAGGCCAGGTGGAACGAGTGGCCATACCAGCCCGAATCGTCATCCGTCGCCAGTTCAACGCCGGAGGCATTCAGCAGGCGGCCCACCGTGTCGGTCTCCGGGGCGCTGCCATACTCCTCGAAGATGTGGACGCCGGCCACGGTGGTGGTGAACTTGTACCAGTCGACATCGGCCTTGGTCTCCAGGTGGCTGGTGATGATCGCACTGGTGGTGGTGCTGGTCAAGGCGATGTGGCAGGTGGTGGATGTGTTGGCGCTGCAGATGTCGCCCCAGGTCCGCCAGGCATCAACTCCGTAGGGCATGTAGGACAGGCCGGGGCCGGTGTAGGTGCCAACCTCCAGGTAGTAAACCGTGCCGCCAACCAGGCCATAGCTGAACTTGAAATTCATGCCCTCGCCGGAGTCATAGTCCTTGATCAACTCGGTGCCGTTGGCACTGAGCAGGCGCCCCCGCAGGTCAAGGCCCGTAGTGTCGACGTAGGATTCGAATGTCCAGGTGGCGGTATTGGAGGCGGTGAACTTGTACCAGTCATAGTCGCTGTTGGAGTTCATGTCGCCCGTGATGACGTTGTAGTCCGAGCCCTCGAACAACCAGTCGCAGTGGTTGGTCAGAGAGGTGCCGCAGTCCGCATCCAGGCTGGGCTGCGGGCCGGGGTCTTCGCCCGGCTCCGCCGCCTGGTCCAGGGCTGGACCGGTTTGGTCCACCGGTACATCGCTGGCCGCGACCGGTTCGAACGTCAACTCGGTTGGGTTGGCGGCCTCCGCTTCCGTGTCCGCGCTGGCGTCCGTGTCCGTACTGGCGTCTGGCTCGGGGGCCAGCTCGGCCTGGTCGTCGCTGTCGCCGGCGGCGACAGCGGGGGTGGGTTCTGGGCTAGGTTCCTCCGCCGCGCCGGCGGCGACGGTAACGGACATGACCAACCCGGCGGTGGTGACGGTGGCTAGGGCAAGCGAGACGAGGCGGCGGTGGGGGGCGAGACTCATGGTGAGGCCTTCCGTGGGGGCGAACCCGCGACGGGGCGGGGGAAGACAACACTGACGGCCCGGCGTTGGCCAGGCCGGTGGTGCTCGCGGACCGTTGCGGGCACTATTTGTTTGGGTGCTTCCACTCTAGGTGAACGCTACCCCGCGGCGCCACCCCAACCCGGCACGAATTGGGCTGAAAACCGCAAGTGATTGGCGGCTGCGCGGCCGCCCAGCGGGTCAGTAGTAGCAGGTCGTGGGGCAGGGCAGCGTCATGTGGTTGGTGTACTTGACCGACTGGCCCAGCCCGGCCTTGGAGACGGTCACCTTGACCACCAAATCGGCACCCTGATCGGTCGTGGCCACAGTGTAAGTTGTGGTCGTCACCCCGGGGATGGTCCGGCCGGCCCGGAACCAGGTGTAGGTCACGGTGGCGTCGGCCGGCTGGTAGGGCGCTGTCACGGTCAGCACCGTGCCGGGCTGGCCGCTGCCGGACAGCGTGGCCGATGACGCCCCCAACACCAACACGTGGTTGGAATACTTGACCGCAGAGGCCAAGCCCGTCTGGGTCAAGGTCACCTTCAGCACAATGTCCTGGCCGGCATCGGCGTTGACCAGGTCGTAGGTGGGGTTCCTGGCCCCAGAGATCGCGCTGGTGCCGCGGTACCACTGGTAGGTCAAGGTGGCCCCGGGCGGCTGGTACACCACCGCGGAGGCCAGCCTGTTGCCTTCGGCCGCCGTGCCTTTGATCGTCGCCGAGGCGATGCCAAAGATGAGCACGTGGTTGGAGTACTTGGTGGAGGACGGCTGACCGGTGCGGGAGGCCGTGACTTTGACCACCAGGTCGCGCCCGGCATCGGCCGCCTGCACGGTGTAGGTGGGGCCGGTGACCCCGCTGATTAGTGTGGTACCGCGGAACCATTGGTAGGTCAGGGTGGCTCCGGCCAAGTCGCGTCCGCTGACGGTGGCGGTCAGACGGCCACCCACGTAGGCTCCGCCGGCCAGCGTCACCTGGTCGATCACCGGCGCTGTTGTGGACCGGGTGAGAGTCACGGTGACACTGTATGGCTTCAGGATCTCGCCTTGGCCGCCGGGCGACATCACTTCGAGGTAGTACTTCTCGCCCGCATTCAGGGTGAAACTGAAACTGAAGTCAGGCCCCAGGTTGGGGCCGCCGCCCCCCGTCCACAGCACACCCTGGGCGTCCCAAAGGTAGCCGCGCAGATCGGCCTCAAGGGACGGGTCCGTGGCACCTTCGAAAGTGTAGGTGCCGGCGTCCTGGGCGGTCAGTTCGAACCAATCGAAGTCCAGGATCCCGAAGTCCTCCAGTCGGTTATTGAAGGTCACCGGTGTGGCGGACACGGCGACAGGGCCACAGTGACTGGCGTACGTCTCACCGCAATCGTCGGTGGCCTGGCGCTTGACGCGCAACGTGTAGGGGCTGACGGTCTCCGCGGCGGCCGAGTCGTTCTTGATTTCGAGGTAGTAGGTGGTGTTGGCGGCGGTGTGGTAGGCCAGGTGGAACGAGTGGTTCCCCCACCCCGAGTTGTCGTTCGTCGCCAACTCGGCGCCGGAGGCGCTCAGCAGCCGGCCCACCGTGTCGGTCTCCGGCCCGCTGCCAAACTCTTCGAAGATGTGGACGCCGGCCACCGTGGTGGTGAACTTGTACCAGTCGACATCGGCCTTGGTTTCCAGGTGATTGGTGATGACCGCACTGGTGGTGGTGCTGGTCAGGGCGATGCTGCAAGTGGTGCTGGTGTTGGCGCTACAGATGTCCCCCCAAGGCCGCCAGGCATAGACCACGTAGGGCATGACGGACAAACCTGGCCCGCTGTTGGTGCCCACCTCCAGGTAATAGATGGCGCCGCCCGCGAGGGCGTAGCTGAAACTGAAATCCAAGCCGGGGCCGGAATTGTCGTCCTTGATCAGTTCGGTGCCGTTGGCATTGAGCAGGCGCCCCCGCAGGTCCAGGCTCGCAATGTCGGTACCGGATTCGAACGTCCAGGTGGCGGTATTGGAGGCGGTGAACTTGTACCAGTCAGAGTCGCTGTTGGAGTTCATGTCGCCGGCCACCGTGTTGGTGTCCGAACCCTCGAACAACCAGTCGCAGTAGTTGGTCAGCGAGGAGCCGCAGTCCGCGTCCAGGCTGGGCTGCGGGCCTGGGTCTACCGTGGCCTGGCTCACGGCCTGGGCCATCGGTACAGCGCTGGCCGCGACCGGTTGAAGGACCAACTCGACAGGCTCTGCCGCTGCCGCGTCGGTGTCCGGCGCGGGGGCTGGCTCGGGGGCCGGCTGGGCCTGGTCGCCGCTGTCGCCGGCGGTGACAGCGGGGGTGGGTTCTGGGCTAGGTTCCTCCGCCGCGCCGGCGGCGATGGTGGTGGACATGACCAACCCGGCGGTGGTGATGGCGGCTAAGGCGAGGGAGACGAGGCGGCGGGTGGGGGCGAGACTCATGGTGAGGCCTTCCGTGGGGGCGAACCCGCCACCGGGCGGGGGAAGACAAACACCTTGCGGCTGGGCGCGGGCCAAGCCGGTGGTACTCGCGGACCGTTGCGGGTACTACTTATTACTAGGTGCCTCCACTCTAGGCGAACGTTACCCCAAGGCGCGACCCCAAACTGGGCCAAGCCGGGGGTGAAAACCGAAAGCGATTGGCGGCTGCGCGGCTGTGTGGTTGGCTGGAGGCCTGCTGAGCGCCGCCAACGCCGCCAGCGGGCCCAGATGGGGCTGCTCACTGCGCCGAGAATCGGTGGATCCGGGCTTAGTCGGTGCCCTTGATTTTCGGGTCGCGCACCATGCCCCGCAGCCCGTTCCAAGCCAGGTTGGTCAGGTGCGCCGCGACCTCTTCTTTGGCCGGCACGCGTTCCTCCAGCCACCACTGGCCGGTGAAGGCGATCATGCCCACCAGCATCTGGGCGTACAAGGTGGCGGTGCCCGGGTCAAGCTGCCTCACCGCAAACTCATCCCGCAGCAGGTCTTCCACCCGGCCGGCAATGTCGCCCAGCATGGAACTGAACGGACCGGTGGCCTGGGCCACCGGTGAATCACGCACCAGGATGCGAAAGCCGTCCTCGTTGTCCTCGATGTAGTCCAGCAGGGCCAGGGCGGTGCGTTCCACGATCCGCCGGGGGTGGCCGCCGGAGTGCAGCGAGGTGGTGAGGCGGGCGGACAGGGCTTCCACCTCGCGGTCCACCACCACGGCGTAGATGCCTTCCTTGCCGCCAAAATGCTCATAGACCACCGGTTTGGAAACCTCGGCCCGGGCGGCGATTTCCTCAACCGAGGTGGGTTCAAAGCCCTTCTCGGCGAACAGCGCGCGGGCCACGGACACCAACTGCTCCCGGCGTTCGTGGCCGGACATGCGGGGCCGGCCCTGGGACTTGTTGCGCGCCATGCCGTCCATTGTCCCACCGCCGCCGGGGCGGCGGTGGGGCGGCGGTGGGGCCGGGGTAGGCGGAGTTGGCGGGGGCGGCATCGGGCAGGCGCTGTTGCCGCTTGGGCAACCCGCCTGGCTGCCATCCAAGCTGAAGCCGGGGGCCGCTGCGGGTACCACTCGGCCGGCCCCGGCCCCAAGTCAGTCGAGTGAACCCGTCTGAGCCAGCTTCTGGTACAGGTAGGCCGTGTCCTTCCAGATCCGTTGCTGGGTGGTGTAGTCGACGTAGATCAGGCCGAAGCGGCGGTCGTAGCCCCAGGCCCATTCGAAGTTGTCCATCAGTGACCAGGCGAAGTAGCCGGTAACGGGAGCGCCGGCGGCGCGGGCCTGGGCCACGGCGGCAATGTGCTGGCGCAGATAGTCCTGCCGCTGGGGGTCGTGAACTGCGCCATCTTCCACCACGTCCAGGAAGGCGG
>JAISTN010000022.1 GCA_031272565.1 Bifidobacteriaceae bacterium | reverse complement strand
GCCTTCCTGATCGCGCAAGGCATCGAAACCTTGTCGCTGCGGATCGAACGCCACGTGACCAACACGCTGGCGGTGGCCAAGTGGCTGGAGGCCCGGCCGGATGTGCTCAAGGTGCACTACGCCGGCCTGGAGTCGTCGCCGTACCACGCCCTGGCCCAGAAGTACGCACCCAAGGGCGCTGGCGCGGTGCTGGCCTTCGAACTGGCGGGCGGGGCGGAGGCCGGCAAGGCCTTCGTGTCGGCGCTCCAGTTGCATTCCAACGTGGCCAACATTGGCGACGTCCGCTCGCTGGTGATCCACCCCGCCTCCACCACCCACTCCCAGCTCAGCCCGGAGGAGCAGGCCCTTTCGGCTGTGACACCCGGCCTGGTGCGGCTGTCGGTGGGGATCGAGGGGATTACCGATATCCTGGCGGACCTGGAGTTGGGCTTCGCGGCCGCCGCCGCTGTCCACTAACCGCGCACACCACCGGCTCCCAACAAGGAGGCTTCAACGTGACCATCGCGCCCGTGGCGGGCCATGACGCCAACCCCGGATTTGAGGGGCTTGCCCCTCAGCCGGGGCAGGCCATCCCCGCCACGGGCGCGTGGCGTGAAACCGACCCGGTGGGAGACAGGCTGTTCGCCCACCTGGGCCTGTTCCACCCGGAACGCGGCGGCGAGCTTGATGTCACCATGGCCTATGAGACTTGGGGCACGCTGAACGCCGACAAGTCCAACGCCGTCCTGGTGTTGCACGCCCTGACCGGGGATTCGCACATCCGGGGGCCGGCCGGACCGGGGCACCCCACCGCCGGCTGGTGGACGGCCCTGATTGGTCCGGGCGCGCCGGTGGACACGGACCAGTTCTTTGTTGTGGCGCCCAACGTGTTGGGCGGCTGCCAGGGCACCACCGGGCCGGCCTCGCTGGACAGCGATGGCGAACCTTGGGGCTCGCGCTTCCCCTACCTGACCATCCGCGACCAGGTGCGGGCCGAGATGGCCCTGGCGGACCACTTGGGCATTGAGCGATTCGCCTTCGTGGTGGGCGGTTCGATGGGCGGCATGAGGGTCCTGGAATGGGCCGTCAGCGCGCCGGAACGGGTCGCCCGGATTGGCGCCATCGCCACCGCCGCCCGGTCCACGGCGGACCAGATCGCCTGGGCCCACGCCCAACTGGCCGCCATCCGGAACGACCCGGGCTTCCTAAACGGCAATTACTACCACCAGCCGGACGGCTTTGGCCCCCATGTGGGCCTGGGCATCGCCCGGCAGATTGCCCACACCACCTACCGTTCGGCCGAAGAACTGGAGGACCGCTTTGGGCAGGAAACCCAGGGCGATGAGGAACCCTTGGGCGGCGGTGGCCGCTACGCCGTCCAGTCCTACCTGGAGCATCACGCGGCGAAACTGGCTCTGCGGTTTGACGCCAACTCGTACATCGTGCTGACGGAAGCCATGCTGTCGCACGATGTCGGCCGCGACCGAGGCGGCGTGGCGGCGGCGCTGGGCCGGGCCACGGCCCAGGCTTTGGTGGTGGCCGTGTCATCTGATCGCCTGTTCCTGCCGGCCCAAGCCGAAGAGATCGCCGGTGCGATGCGCCGGCCCACCCCGGTGCACATGGTCCACTCCGCCTACGGCCATGATGGCTTCCTGATCGAGTTTGACCAGTTGGCGCCGGTGATCAAACAGTTCGTGGAGAACTAAGCGGTGAATCAGGGCTGCCCGGGCGGCATCGGGCGCCGCGTGTTCCCGTGCCGCGTCAGGCGGCCACTGGCTGTTTGATGCCGGCCACGTGGCGGATGACCGAGGCGAAGAAGCCCAAACCGTCCGTGCCCTGTCGGGGCCCGGCGGCGCCATCGGGCCCAAAGCCCGGCTCAACGGCATGCTCCGGGTGCGGCATCAAACCCACCACGTTGCCGGCCTGGTTGGTGACACCGGCAATGTCCTCCCGCGAACCGTTGGGGTTCCAGCCCCGGTAGCGGAAGACGATACGGCCCTCCGCCTTCAACTCCGCCAACTGCTGGTCCGAGACCACGAACTGGCCGTCCTGGTTCTTGATTGGAATGGTGATCCGCTGGCCGGGCGTGAACTGGTTGGTCCAAGCCGTGGCCGTGTTCTCCACCGACAGTGCCTGCTCCCGGCAGATGAACGTCCGGTGGTTGTTCTTGATCATCGACCCGGGCAGCAGATGGGATTCGGTCAGAACCTGGAAACCGTTGCAGATGCCCAGCACTGGCAGGCCCTGTTTGGCCTGGTCGATCACCAATTCCATGACCGGCGCAAAGCGGGCGATAGCCCCGGCCCGCAGGTAGTCGCCGTAGCTGAAGCCGCCGGGCAGAATGACGGCGTCGACCTGATGCAGGTTCTTGTCGGCGTGCCACAGCGGCACGCCTTCCGCCCCGGCCACCCGCACGGCGCGCAACGCGTCGCGGTCGTCCAAGGTGCCCGGGAAGGTGATGACACCGATCCGGATCACTGGGCCGCCCCCCCTTGGTCACCTTCGACCCGAATCGCCACCACGTCTTCGATCACCGGGTTGGACAGCAGCGTGGTGGCGGCCTGCTGGGCGGCATCAAGCACCGCCTGGTCGACCGGGCCTTCCACTTCAAGTTCAAACCGTTTACCCTGGCGGACGGCTGCGAACTGGGTGAAGCCCAGCCGGGGCAACGCACTGGCCACGGCCTTGCCTTGGGGATCCAGGATTTCGGGTTTGGGCATCACGTCGACTATCACGCGGGCCATGTCACGCTCCGGGTTGTTGGCTTGTCTGGACGGCCCCAGCGTACCCGGCCCGTGTTTCCGGCGCTGGGCATTCGCCTACCGAGTCTGAAATCAATCCGGGTGGGGGACCGGGTGACAAGGGCGGTTCGCCCTATGCTGGGCGGGTGGAGCGTTTGCGGCGGTGGGAACACCACATGGAATGGCCCCTGACGGCGGTGGCGCTGATCATGCTGGCCGCCTACGCTCTGCCGGTGGCCAACCCGGATGTGCCCCGGCGGGTGTCCACCATCTGTGAGGCGATCATGTGGGTCACCTGGGCGGTGTTCGCCTTCGACTACGTGGCCCGTTTCATCATTGCGCCACGCCGCTGGGACTTCTTCAAACACAATCTGTTCGACCTGGCGGTGGTGGTGCTGCCCATGTTGCGCCCGCTGCGGCTGCTGCGCGTGCTGGCGTTGCTATCGGTCTTTTCGCGGGTGGGGGGCGGCCAACTGCGGGGCAAGGTGGCGGCCTACGCGGCCGGTTGCACGCTGCTGCTGGGTACCATCGCCGCGCTGGAGATCACCCGGGCGGAACGCGGCCAGCCTGGCACCACCATTGCCAACCTGGGGGATGGCTTCTGGTGGACCATCACCACCATCA
>JAISTN010000217.1 GCA_031272565.1 Bifidobacteriaceae bacterium | reverse complement strand
CATAAATCCCACGGCACTGGCCCACTATACCAGCGACGCGGCGGTTTTTGCGGACCCGCCCACTGTGGAGCGTGTCTTTTCCCAGTTTGAGACCTTAAAAAAAGAGGGGCTTATCCGATCAATCGGCATTTCCAACTTTGGCGTCAAACAGATGGCGGCGGCGGCGGCCACGGTGGCCACGGTGGCCACCGCCAGTGACAGCGGGCAGACGGGGCCGGTGGTGGCAGCGGCGGTTCTGGGGGCAGACCAAGGTGCCGCCGGGCCTGCGCCCGAGCCCGTGGCAGAACTGGCGCCAGAGCCACCGCCAGACACGCCGGCCGGGCCAGAGTTGTCCCTGCCGGCGGCCCGGCCGACGCCGTTCGCCTGGTTGCAGGGTGGAACTAGACCAAGGGAGGTCAGCCAATGAGCGTCAACGAACCTCCCACCTGGATTCCGGGCGCGGCTGAGGCCCCAGACCTGGCGGACACGGCCGAGACGGTCTATGGGGGCCTGGAGCCAACCGGCGCGGCCGACGCGGCGGCGCCTGAAACGGCCGAACTGGACGCGGCGGTGCCGACCGGCCGCCCACCCAAGCCGCCCAAGGCACCCAAAGCCAAGAAGCCGCCCAGGGAACCGAAGCCGCCCAAGGAACCTAAGCCGCCGAAGGAGCCAAAGGCGCCGAAACCGCCCAAGGAACCGAAGGAACCGAAGCCGGTCAAGGAACCCAAGCCGCCGAAGGAGCCAAAGGCGCCGAAACCGCCCAAGGAACCGAAGGCGCCGAAACCGCCCAAGCCGCCCAAGGTCAAGCTGACCAAGGCGCAGGCCCATGCCCTGAAGCGCCGCCACATGCGGCCGCGCGACGTGGTGGCCACGGCCACCCTGGGGCCGCGCACCCGGTTGGTGCGCGCTGGGCTGTCCGCCCTGGGCATCGCCATCGGCATCGCCGCCCTGGTGGCCTTGCAGGGCATCCCGGCCTCGCAGCAGGCCGATTGGCAACGCGAGTTGGCCGAACAAGGCGCCAACCTGATCGTGGTCTACCCGGGCCAGGATTCGACCGGCGAGAGCGTGCCACTGCCGGTGACGGCGCCAGAGATGATAGCTCGGATTGGGCCGGTCACCTCGGTGCTGGCCCAGCGCGATGTGACGAATGCCCTGGTCTACCGGACGGACAAGATCCCGAAGGAACAATCCGGTGCCATCTCCGCCGCGGTGGGCGAGGGCGACCTGTTGGGCACCCTGGAGGTGGAACTGGCGGAGGGCCGCTGGTTTGACGAGGCTTCCAGCAACCTGCCCACCGTGGTGCTGGGCGACACGGCCGCCCGGCGCCTGGTGGTGGGCGTGGGCAACCGGATCTGGATCGACAACCGGTGGTGGGCCGTGATCGGCGTGCTCAACACGATGAAGCTGGCCGAACAGCTTGATGCCACCGCCTTCCTGGCGCCGGAATACGCCAAGAGCCTGTACCCGGACCTGCCGATCAGTTCGATCTATGTGGCGGCGGCGGACAGTAAGGCGGCCGCGGTGCGGCGGGTCATACCGCAAACGGCCAACCCGGCCAACCCGCAGGGCGTGAGCGTGGCTCAGCTTTCGGACTGGTACACGGCCGGCCTGACGGTCAGCCGCCAGTTCCGCATCATGTCGATTGGCCTGGGGGCGGTGGCGCTGCTGATTGGCGGCATCGGCATTGCCAACACCATGGTGGTGGCGGTGATGGAGCGGCGCGGTGAGATTGGCCTGCGCCGGGCCATGGGGGCCCGCACCGGCCAGGTGGCCCTGCAATTCGTCTTGGAGGCGGCCGTGGTGGGCCTGTTTGGCGGCATCTTGGGGGTGGGCCTGGGCTGCTTCGCGGTCTTCTTATACACCGCCTCCCAAGACATGGTCTTGGCCATCCCGCCGTGGGTGTTGGGGGCCGGCCCGGGCATCTCGGTGGTGCTGGGTACGGTGGCGGGGCTCTATCCCTCGCTCAAGGCCGCGCGCGTCTCCCCGACGGTGGCGCTGCGTGCCATCTGACCGGCAGCCACGCCCGGCCCTGCGGGCCTGGCCCCGGCCGATCAGCCGGTGAGCCAAGTCACCTCTTCATGACGCCTTACTTCACCGCCGTGCCCGCACATCAAGAGGGCCAGCGGACCAAGAGCAGACCTGGCCTACGCCTGGGGCGGCTGCGGCGCCTGGGGCGCTTGGGGCGGCTCGCCCTGCCAGGCGTACGGTGCCGGCGGCTGGGCCGGCGGCTGGCCGGGTGCCGGCGCAGAGCCCGGGGCCGGATAGCCTGCCGCCGGGTAAGGCGCCGGCGGATAACCGGCCGGCTGGCCGTAGGCGTAAGGCTGGGTGGGCGGCGGGTATGCCGGCACCTCCGGCAAGATGTGGGCGCCGCTGCCGGGGGCATCGAACCGGACGCCCTCCGGCTTGGAGGGCAGCAGGGTGAAGATGAAGATCACAATGGAGCCGGGGCCCACCAGGACCAGCAGGTACCACAGGCCGCTGAAGCCACCATCATGCAACCGCCGCCAGGTGATGGCCAGTTGAGGCACCAGGATGGCCAGGCCCCAGATGGCGGCCAGGGCGATGAAGACAATGGTCAACGCCCCGGGCGCGCTGATTTCGGGTTCCGGCACGGAGGACTTGTTGGAGGCCTCGAACGAGTCGATCATCCACTGGATCACCTTGCTGAAGACCTGGCTCAGCCAGACCGCGGCCGGGATCGACAAGATCCAGGACACCACCGTGGTGAACAGGTAGGCCCACCAGTATTCGGAGCGGGAGGCCCGGCCGGAAAAGACCGCGTACTTGGCGAAGAAGCGTTTGATGGCCACCGGCAGGGAACAGCCGTAGTAGGGCTGGTCCAGGGGTGGTTCACCGGCGCTGGCTTGGGGAGTTGGGGCAGAGGGGGGGACCGCTGGGGCCGCTGGGGGTAAGTTGGAATACGCCATGGGCCAATTGTGGCAGATTTCCCTGCTCCAGGGCTCGCAGCACCGGCGCCACGCGCTAAGGTCTTAGGGCAGAACACACAATTCGATTGCCCTAGCGGAGGATTGATGGCCACATATGGGGCTCACCGCCAGCAACTGGCGGCTTTGGTACTGGACGACGAGGCGATCAAGGCTGCCTTGGTGATCGGCTCCCGGGCCCGCGATGGCGCGGACCGGGCAGCGGACCTGGATGTGGTCCTGGTGGTCGAAAACCCGGAGGCTTACCTGGCGACCCAGCATTGGCTGGGCCAACTGGGCCGGATCTGGGCCTATGCCACCGACCGGACCATGCCGGGGGCACCGATCAAGCGGGTTCTGCTGGACGGCGCCGCCGCCATCGACTTCATCATTCTGGGCACCGGGCAGGAAGTTGACCAGGCCTTCTTGACCCGGGCGGCTGACGCCCTGCGGCGCGGCTATGTGGTGCTGAAGGACGAGGTTGGCATCACCGACCAACTGGCCCTGATGGCCGATGCCGCCGCGGAGGCCCACGCCCACGGGGAACGTCCCACCCAGGAGGAGTTTGCCGACCTGGTAGCCGGCTTCTGGATCGACGCCGTCCGGACAGCCAAACTGCTGGCCCGGGGCGAGGCCGCGGCCGCCGCCGCCCTGTTGGGGGACGGCCTGCGTAGTCGCCTGGTGGGTATGGAGGCCTGGGCCGTCAGGGCTGTGGCAGGCGCCCCCTACGACACCTTCTGGGAGGCCCGCCACCTGGAGCACTGGGCGGACAAGCAGTTCTTGCAGCAGTTCGCCAACACTTTTGCCGCCTACGAGGTGGCGGCGTTGCGGCAGGCCTTGTATGCGACGATGGACCTGTTCCGGCTGTTGGCGGTGGAGACTTCCCACCGTTGGGGGCTGGACTATCCAGAAGCGGCGGACATGAGGGCCACGGTCTGGGCTAGGACCTGGCAATAGCACAACAGGAGGCGGACGGTCATGGCGGCTGGTGTAGTTCTTCCCGAGGTGACCGGCTTGGCCGCTGAGGTGGCGGCGCCGGAGGGTCGCTCAGAATTGACGGTGACCAGCCCGTTGACGGGGGCGGTGATCGGCACGGTCCCGATCTGCACGCCCGCTGATGTGGCAGCAGCCGGCGCTCGGGCCCGGGCCGCCGGGGCCAAGTGGGCTGCCTTGCCTCTGATTGACCGGTGCGCCGTGGTGGCCGGCTTCCGCGACCTGCTGGTGGCCCATCGCGACGAGTTGCTGGACCTGGTCCACCTGGAATCCGGCAAGGCGCGCATCGCGGCCCTGGAAGAGTTCCTCGATGCCGTGCTGACCGCCGGCTATTACGCCAAGTTTGCGCCTCGTCACCTGCGTCAAGAGCGCCGCCGGGGGGCCATCCCTGGTTGCACCACCACCCGCGTGGCCTACCAGCCCAAGGGGGTGGTGGGGATCATCGCGCCGTGGAACTACCCGCTGACGCTGGCGGCGGGGGACGCCGTGCCGGCGCTACTGGCCGGCAACGCCGTCATTCTGAAACCGGATTCGGCCACACCCCTGACAGCCCTGTTCGTGGCCCGGCTGTTGCACCGGGCCGGGGTGCCCGCGGACGTGCTGCAGGTGGTGACCGGCCCTGGTTCAGACTTGGGCGGGCCGTTGATCGACCAGGTCGATCACCTGATGTTCACCGGTTCGACCGCCACCGGGCGGATCGTGGCGGAGGCCTGCGGGCGGCGCCTGATTGAGTGTTCGGCCGAACTGGGCGGCAAGAACGCCCTGCTGGTGCTGGCGGACGCGCCGGTGGAACGGGCCGCCCAGGGTGCGGTCCAGGCCTGCTTCGCCAACTCGGGCCAACTCTGCGTCTCGGTGGAGCGGATCTATGTTCACCGTGATGTCTTCGACGCCTTTGCTGGGGCCTTCGCGGCCCGGGCGGCGGAACTGCGTCTGGGTGTGGAGCCGGGCTGGGACACGGACCTGGGGCCGCTGATCGACCAAGCCCAGGCGGACAAGGTGGCGGCCCACGTGGCCGATGCCGTGGCCAAGGGGGCGGTCGTGCTGACTGGCGGCCAGGCCCGGCCGGATCTGGGCCCCACGTTCTTCGAGCCGACCGTGCTGACCGGCGTGACGGAGGCGATGACGCTGGCCCGGGCGGAGACGTTTGGCCCGGTGGTGGCCTTGTATCCGGTGGCGGACGATGCCGAGGCGGTGGCCCGGGCCAACGACACGGACTACGGGCTGAATGCCGCGGTCTGGACCGGTTCGGTCCGCCATGGCCGGCGGGTGGCAGCCCAGCTACGGGCCGGCACGGTCAACATCAACGAGGGTTATGCCGCCACTTGGGGCTCCACCGATGCGCCGATGGGTGGAGTGGGGGCCAGCGGTTTGGGCCGCCGGCATGGCGTTGAGGGAATTCGGAAGTACTCTGAGACTCAGACGGTGGCCGCGCAACGTCTGATCCCCGCGGGCCAGCCGCCGTGGATGCCGCGCGACGTCTACGCGGCTGTGATGACACGTGCGGCCAAGGTGCTGCACCTGACAGCGGGGCA
Source organism: Bifidobacteriaceae bacterium (assembly GCA_031272565.1). GTDB lineage: Bacteria > Actinomycetota > Actinomycetes > Actinomycetales > WQXJ01 > JAISSX01. Next base: position 1,198 of record JAISTN010000217.1, on the reverse strand, counting down.
GATCTTCAGGAAGGTGCTGAACAGTTGAGCAGGAAACGGGGCATGGCATTTGCTGGTGCGCGGGTGCTGATCACGGGTGGGGGGAGCGGCGTTGGCCGCCTGATGGCGTTGGGAGCGGCCCGCAAGGGCGCTCACGTCATTGTGTGGGACCTGAACCGGCAGCGGGCCGATTCGGTGCGGGATCAGATCCTGTCCCTGGGCGGCAAGGCTTCCAGCTACGGCGTCGACGTGTCGGACCAGGCGGCGGTGACCCAGGCGGCGCAGGAGGCCCTGGCGGCAGGCCCGGTGGACATTCTGATCAACAATGCCGGTGTGGTGGGTGGTCGTTACCTGGTCGACGAATCGAAGGCGGCGGTCGACCGGACCATCGACGTCAACACTAAGGGGCCGATCTGGGTGACCCAGGCGTTCTTGCCCGGCATGGTGAACCAGGGCCGGGGCTACGTGGTGACGATCGCCTCGGCCGCGGCCATCCTGGCTGGCTCCAAGATGACGGATTATGGCGCCTCCAAGGCCGGAGCCTTGCGCTTCATGGAGGCCCTGCGCGGCGAAATGCGGGAGTTGCGGACGGGCGTACGGACCATGGCGGTGTGCCCGTTCTACATCGACACTGGCATGTTCGCGGGGGTCAAGACCAAGGTGCCGTGGCTGCTGCCAATCCTGAAGCCACAGGAGGTGGCAGCGCGGGTTCTGCGCGGGGTGGAACGTGGCGACCAGATGATTATCATGCCGCCGTTTGTGCGGATTGTGCCGGCGCTGCGCCTGCTGCCCGTGGGGGTGGCTGACCATGTGGCGGACACTTTCGGCATCAATGCCGCCATGAGTACCTTTGAGGGCCGGCCGGGCGACCGCACCTGACGGGCGCCCGCGGGTGCCCGTTTGGGGTGTCCCGCGGGCGGCATCGGGCACGTGTTGGGACCCAAAGGGGCCAAACCGTCAACCAATCTTGGTCAACCTGAGCACTTCTACGCAGGTCAAGGCTGGATTCTCAGCGGGGAAGGGCACCGGACCGATAATGTGTCGCTTGAGGGAAACGCCGGGGGAAACGGAAAACCTTTGAACCTGGCGTCTGTGTGGGCTCGGTTCGGCTGCGACGATGAGGTGCTGGATGCACACGGTAAGGCGGGTCAGGCGCTGGTGCGCCTGGTTGTTCGCTGCCGCTGTGGTGTTGCCCGCCGCGGCCTTGGGCCTGACTCTC
>JAISTN010000247.1 GCA_031272565.1 Bifidobacteriaceae bacterium | reverse complement strand
GAAGCGTTCGACCCCAACCCGGGCGGCCAGCCGGGCCAGGTCGGTCAGGGCGTCCAGCTTGTGGTCAAAGTAGACCGCCTCCCAGGTGTTGAGGGTGACCGGGCGGGCCGGGGTGTGGCCGGCGTGGCGGCCGCGCAGGTAGGCGTGATAGCGGGCGGCCACGGCGTTGAGGCCTTCGCCCCAGGAGCCAAGTGCCCACGGCGTGGTGTAGGAGGCCTCAGGCGGGAGCGTGATTTCGCCGGGTAGAAACAGTTCGCCCGCCTGGAGGAAGGACTCGCCGGAGTATGTTCGCTCGGCGGTGTAGCGGTGGTTGCCGCTCCAGGCGAGGTGGACGGCGTGGACCCGGCCGTGTTCCCAGCCAAAGCCGGGGCGGCCGGCGGCGAGGACCAGTGTGTTGTCGAAGCCGGGCCGGCCGCGACGTGACTCGCGCTGGTGGACGCCGATGGTGAAGTCGTGGCGTTGGGGGGAGCGTTCGCGGAGGTGGTGGCCGGTGGTGCTGAGCAGCTCGGTGGCGTCAGCAGGGAGGGGGAAGGTTGGGGCGAGGTGGTCGACAACCAGTGTGCGGTCGCCGAGGTTGGTCAGTTTCAGCCTCTGGCGGACCAGGCCAGCGTCGGTGATGTCGATGGTGGCGGTGATCTCGAGCCCAGATTCGGGGTCGGCCAGCGTGACCTGGCAGGAGGGCCCCGCGATCTGGACGGCGGCGGCGCGGAAGAGGGGGGCGGGGGCCGGTGGGCGCACGGTGAGACCGGGGGTGTGGGCCCAGCCTGTGGCCTCGGTGGGGAGGAGGGTGAGCCGGGCTGGGGTGTCGAGATCACCGCTGACGGGCTGCGGTCGAAGGGCGGCGGCCAGCGCGGCGAGTTGGCGCTCGCTGAGGTCGCCCAAGTCCTCGCCCCAGTGGAGGATGGTGGGGGCTGCGCCGGGGGTGAGACCAATCACCACGCTGGTGCCGCCGCGGCGGAGATGAAACTGGGTGATGCTTCGTTGCATGAAGTTATTTTTGCACCGGAAGTAATGTCTTGTCAAGTTGGCCCCGGGGAAGGCGATCCGGCGGGTTGCGTGGCCTTCCGGCCAGGGAGATGGCGAGTCCCGGGGTTTTGTGCCAGGATGGAACAAACAAGGAGGTTGTCGTGTTGTCTGACTCCGGCAAGGAACTGGCCAAAGAGGTCTTGGTGCACGGGCCGATCACCCGGACCGAACTGGGCAGCCGGCTCAGGCTCTCGCCCGCCTCACTGACCCGGTTGTCGAAGCCCCTCCTGGACGCCGGCTTCCTGGTCGAGTTGGACGAGGCCCCCGGCCCGGCGCCCGGCCGGCCGGCCCGCCCGCTGGACATCCGGCCCGGGATGGGCCGCTTTCTGGGCGTCAAACTGACCGGCGATGTCGCCCACGGCGTGGTCACCGACCTGCGGGCCGGGGTCACCGGCCAGCTACAGCGCCACCTGACCTCACGCGAACCGGAGGCCGTAGCCAAACTGATAGCCGGGGTCGCCCATGACCTGGGCGTGGTGCCGCCGGCGCGGGGTGGGGCGCCGGCGCCGGCGTTGTTTGGAGTCGGCATCTGCCTGGGCGGCATGGTGCGCCGCGCCCGCCAGGTGGTCCGGGCACCGTTCCTAGGCTGGCAGGGCGTGCCGCTGGCCGACCTGGTGGAGGAGGCTTCCGGATTGCCGGCCGTGGTAGCCAACGACGTGGTCGCGCTGAGCGCCGCCCATCACTGGTTTGGCCTGGCCAAGGGTGAGACCGACTTCGCGGTCATCACCACCGGGGCGGGCGTGGGCTACGGGCTGGTGACCCGGGGCCGCGTCATCGACACTGCCGAAGCGGGGATTGGGCTGGCCGGTCACCTGCCGTTGGACGACAACGGTCCTGCATGCCCTGAGGGCTGGCAGCACCGGGGCTGCGCCATGTCGATTTTGGCGAGCGGCCCGATGGTGGCGCGGGCGGAACGGGAACTGGGCCGCAAGGTGGACTACGACCAGCTACTGACCCTGGCGGTCGCGGGCGAGGCGGTGGCCGCCCAAATTGTGGGCGATGCAGCCCGGGCCTTGGGCCGGCTGATCGCGCTGGCGGCCAACCTGACGTTGCGGCCGCTGGTTGTCTTGGGAGGCGAGGGCATGGGGTTGTGGGACGTGGCGGCGCCGCAGATCCGGGCGGCCGCCGAGTCATGGCGGCAGGCCGAGGCTGAACCGTTGCGGATCATGGTCGACGCGACGGGGTTTGTCTCCTGGGCGCGCGGGGCGGCGGCGCTGGCGATCCAGGAGTCGGTTGGCCGGTTGGGATGACAGGGCGGCTGCCGTAGCCTGGAGCCGTAACCTGGCCGGTTTGGCCACTCACGAGTAGGGGAACAACATGGGATTCGCCGATGCCGAGGCCCTGGCCTGGGTCTATGGGAGGCTGCTACCGGCCGGGGAGGCGACGTTGCCGCTGCTAGATCATGGCATCACGGTGGGCGATGGCGTCTTCGAAGCCATCAAAGTGGTACGGGGCCAGATCTTCGCGCTCAGCCGGCACGTCCGCCGGATGGAAAGGTCGGCGGCCGGCTTGGGGCTCTGGTTCCCTGGGCAGGACGTGGTGGCCGATGCCGTCCGCGCGGTGGTGGCAGCCAACCGCAGCCTGCTGACCGGCCCGGCCGATGTTGTCCGCGTCACGTTGACGGCCGGCCTTGGGCAGATTGGATCCGGCCGCCTGCCAGAGGCCCGCGGCAACCTGTTTGCCCTGGTCACCAGCCACGACCTGGCGCCGGAGACCACCACTGTTATCACCGTGCCGTTCTGCCGCAACGAGCGGGGCGCGCTGACGGGGATCAAGAGCACCTCCTACGCGGAAAACGCGCTGGCCTTGGCGCGCGCCCGGGCGGCCGGGGCCAGTGAAGCCTTGTTCCCCAACACGGCCGGCCAACTGACGGAAGGGACGGGCTCCAACGTCTTCCTCGCCATCGGCGGCCAACTGGTGACCCCACCGCTGGCCGATGGCCCGCTGGGCGGTGTCACCCGTGACCTGCTGCTCGAATGGACCGAGGCGGTCGAGGCGTCGCTGCCGGTGGCCGCCCTGTTCGAGGCCGACGAGGTCTTCATCACGTCGACCACCCGCAACGTCCAAGGTGTCACCGCGGTCGATGGCCGCCCGGTGGGCGGCGGCGTCTTGGGCCCGGTGACGCGGGCGGCCGGCGAGGCCTTCGCGGCCGGCCAAGCCCGCACCATGGACCCCTGATTGCCTCGCTCCGCGACCGGGAAGGTGGACGGCCGCCAGGTCCGCGCCGACCTGACTTGAGGATGGGGCGAATCCCTTGGGGCGCCACTTGGTGAGTGTTCCGGCGGGCGGAGGGCGAGTGGGCCCAGATTGGGCCGGTCGGTAGCCAAGAATCGGAGGACCCGGGCTGAGCACACCCCGTTAGGTGGCTATTGCCAGTTTTCCAGCAGCAGGCCGGGCACCCGGGAGAACTCCTTGGTGTTGTGGGTCACCAGGACGCCGCCGGCGGCCAGGACCGTGGCGGCGATCAACAAGTCGTTGGGGCCAATCACCTGGCCCGTGGCCTCCAAGCCCGCCCGGATGGCGGCGTAGTGGATGGCCGCCGCCGAATCGAACGGTTGGATGGCAAACGGGGCCAGGAATCGCCGCACGGCCTCAGTGTTCTGCTCAGGCCGGTCGCTGCGGCGGTGCCAGGTTGGTTTGACCGTCATTCCAGCAGTGCCGCCAAGCGGCGTTGGCGGTAGCTATGGGACCAGAGGCACAACCTGGACGGGGAGTCCAGCAAAGTCGCCGGTGTCGCACGTGACGATGTGGTCAATACCATGCCCGATGGCGGTCGCGGCGACGTTGGCAGCGCGAACCCGGCGTCCCGTGACGGGATATGTCTTGAGCAGGTTCTCCAAGGTTTGCCAAGACGTGAGTGCCCTGCCTGGCCGGGTGATCCAGTTGGGGTTTGATTCGGAGCGGCTTGGCGGCGGCGGGTACCACCTGGCTTGGGGGGCAAACAACCCAAGCCAATTGGTGCAGAAACCCAAAGCCAGAGCGTGCAATTTCCAAAAGTGCCAGGTAGGCTTCGGCTATGGCCGGCTACCTACCTCGCATCTATGACGATAGGTTGCGTGTCTTGTTGTCGCTCTTCGGTGGCGTTCTGGTCGAAGGGCCAAAATGGTGCGGCAAGACTTGGACATCTCGCCACGTCAGCGCCAGCGAACTGTCTGTGGCTGATCCGAAGGACAACTACGCCACACGCAAGCTGGTCATGGCCGACGTCTCCGCGGCGTTGGGAGGGCATCGTCCCCGCCTGATCGATGAGTGGCAGGAAGTGCCAGAACTGTGGGACGCCGTCCGTTTCGAGATCGACGCCGCCGGTGAACGAGGCCTGTTTGTGCTCACGGGTTCGTCGAATCCGCCAAGAGGCAGGACGATGCATTCAGGCACCGGTCGGATCGCCCGGCTTCGCATGGCCCCCATGACCTTGTCGGAAGCAGGTGTGTCCCAAGGGGAGGTTCCGTTCGCTTGTCTGGTTTCAGGCCAACCCTTGCCGCGAGCCGAGAACCCCTTGACGCTCGGCGAGATAGCTTCCCTGTGCGTGCGCGGCGGCTGGCCAGGGAACCTGGAAACGCCTCCGGACTTGTGCCAGGAACTGCCCAGGCAATATGTGCTCTCACTGGTCAACGAAGATGTCAGCCGCTACGACGACGTGGCGCGCGATCCCATCAAGATGGATCTGCTCCTCAGATCGCTGGCCCGCAACAATCAGACCCTTGTGTCGAAGAAGACCCTTCTGGCGGACATCGGGCAACTATCTGAGCCGACCTTGAACTCATACCTGAACGTTCTGACGAACCTCTTCGTTCTGCGCAGCATTCCGGCATGGTCTCCAGCCGTCCGGTCCCGTGGGCGGCTGCGGGCGGCCGAGAAGGTCCGATTTGTGGACCCGTCGCTGGCTCTTGCGGCGCTTCGAGTTGGAACCACCAGACTGGTCTCTGACTGGGAGACCTTCGGGCTGATGTTCGAGTGCCTGGTGACGCGCGACATCTTGGCTTTCACCGAGGTGACCGGGGCGAAGGTCTTCCACTACCGTGAAGCCGCTAATCAAGGCAGAAGGGAGCGTGAAGTCGACCTAGTGGTCGAGACGAGCGATGACGAGTACTCCCTGATCGAAGTGAAGCTGAACGCTGCGCAAATCGAGGACGCCGAGGCGGCACTGGTGGACGTCAGCGCCAAACTGGTAGCCGGCGGCGCTGCCCCGCCGTTAGCCCAGGTCATCATTTGCGGCACGGTCCCTTACGCCTACACCACCGAGCGTGGGATCAAGGTCATTCCTTTCGGCTGCCTGGGACAGTGAGAGGTGATTCACACTCCCAAGGCTTGACGGCCCGCCCCCGGCCCAGTACCCACGCAGCCTGGCCGGCTGAGTGGTTCAGTAGATTGGCGGTGTGCAGGTGGCGTACGTCAAGTATCTGCTGGCGCTGGTGCTGTTTGGTCTGAACGGCATCGTGGCGGCCCAGATCACCATGCCCAGCTACCAGATCGTCTTCTGGAGGACCCTGATCGGCGGTGCCATGCTGCTGGCCATCCTGGTGGCTTCGCGCAAGGGTTTCGGTTTCTTGAAGCTGCGGCGCTCGCTGGCCTTCCTGATCGCGGGCGGGGTGTCGATGGGCGTCAGTTGGATCTTCCTGTTCGAGGCTTATCAGCGGGTGGGGGTGTCGGTCTCAACTTTGGAGTACTACATGGGACCGGTGTTGATGATGCTGGTGTCACCGTGGTTGTTCCACGAAAGACTGACATGGGTGAAGGTGGCCGGGTTCGGCGTGGTGCTGGTCGGCTTGTTCTTGGTCAGCGGCGGGTCGTTGGCCGAAGGTGCCAACGCCTGGGGCCTGGTGTGTGGCGGCCTGGCGGCGGTGGGCCTGGCGTCCCAGGTGA
>JAISTN010000111.1 GCA_031272565.1 Bifidobacteriaceae bacterium | reverse complement strand
GGCGGACCGGCCAACGGCGGACTCCAACCCGACGCCCAACTACCCCACCGGCCAGCCGACCCAGGTGACGGATGATGATTGGCCCGCCGGGAGTTCATACCCACCGGTCAACAGCCTGGACGACGTGGACTACTACCTGTTCGACAACTCCAACTTCTATGGCGCCTCGCTGCCGGCCACCAGTTGCAGCTTTGGCAGTTTGGATCTGATCGACGCTTCGACAGCGGAGATCCAGACCTACCTGGACGGGCTGGTGTATTGCTACATGGACGTCTGGGAGGACGCGGTCACCGGGGCGGGCTACGACCTGCCAGTGCCAACCATCACCGTCTACGACGCGCCCATCACCACCGCTTGTGGGGTGCTGGACATGGGCAACGCCTGGTTCTGCCATGCCGATGGCCAGATGTACTACGCCACCGACTTGGTCTGGGTGTTCCCCGATTTGGCACGGGAAGACTACATCGCGGAGGCCGTACTGGCGCACGAATTTGGGCACGGTGTCCAGGGTTACACCGGCATCTACGAGGCCGAGTCCTACAGCGCCTACCTGGCGGACAGCACCGAAGATGAACTGGAGTGGAACCGACGCCTGGAGTTGCAGGCGGATTGCTTTGCCGGGTTGTTCTTCCGCTCGGTGGCGGATTCGGCGCAGTTGAATGAGGGTGACACGGCCAATTTGACTGTCTTGTTCGAGTTGCTGGCCGATCCCTACCCGGGAGGAGACCATGGCGTGGCCAGTTCGCGGGTTGACTGGTTCAACACCGGGCTGGACAGTACACAGCCGCTGGTCTGCAACACGATGACGGCGAGTTCTCGCGACGTGGAGTAGAGCCGTCGGCCGTTGTCTCCGGGCCGATGGGGGCCCACCTGGAAGGTCTACCCCGGGTGGCTGGTTGGTCTCCGCGTTGGTAGCCAGGATGATCCACACCTTGCCCTCAACAGGGGGTTGACAGCCGCGGAGTGAGTTAGGTTAGGCTAACCTTGCTTGAACTAAGTAAGGTAAGCCTAACCAAACTTATGGCGGCGCCGACGGTGAGATGCACCGTCACCGCCCGTCAGGACCGAAGGAGGACCCTTGGCCGGCAGCCCCAGCGGCGTGCGGTGGCGTGGCTCACCTGGGACGCAGGTTTGGACCCGGTTGCTCTGGTGGGCGGCCGTGCTGCTACTACCCTTGGTCACCCTGTTGGCTCTGGCTGCACCGGCCCGGGCGGCGTCCGATGACGACCCCGCCACCTGGACTGACGTGGCCACCACCATGAACGGCATCTTGGACCAGGCCTACCAGACCTATCTGACGGGCGATCTGCAGACGGCCCGGGACCAGGTCGATGACGCCTACTACGGCTACTACGAGGCCAAGGGCTTCGAAAAGGTCGTCATGGCCTACGTTTCAGGCCAGGCCGCCACCGACGCCGAGTTCGAGTTCACCCTGATCAAGAAGACCGTCCTGGCGGGGGGCCCAGACCAGGAGGTCAGGAGCCACATCGACACCCTGCAAGCCATGCTGCTGGAACAGGCTGCGGCTCTGGACGGCGACGAGGCGAGTTGGGGGGCCACCTTTGTCAGCTCCCTGATCATCATTCTGCGGGAAGGCTTCGAGGCCATCTTAGTGGTGGGTGCCATCATTGCCTACCTGATCAAGTCCGGCGCCCGCCAGCGGCTGCGGTTGGTCTACGCCGGTGCCGGTCTGGCCGTGGTGGCTTCGGTGGTGTTGGCCTATGCCATCAACGCCCTCACCACCCTGGCGGGCGCTCCCCAAGAGATCATCGAAGGCGTCACGGTCCTCCTGGCCATGGTGATGCTGATGTGGGTCTCCAGTTGGATCGCCTCGAAGGCCGATGCCGCCGCCTGGACCGGCTTCATCAAGCGGCAGGTGGGGGCGGCCGCGGTTGGGCCGGCCGGGGCGGCCGCGGTACCAGAGCAAGCGGCCGGGAGGGAGCGGGCGGCATCGGATAAGGGCAACGCCGATGCCGCCCGTGCCCGGGCGGCTCACTCCGGGGCGGCCAGCGCCCGCCGGTCCGCCTGGTCGCTGGCCTCGGTGGCCTTCCTGGCCGTGTTCCGCGAAGGTGCGGAAGTGATCCTGCTATACCAGGCGCTGCGGGCCCAGGCCGATGAGACCCAGGGTGCGATTTGGACCGGGTTGGCCGTGGGTTTGGTTGCCCTGGTGGCGGTCTACCTGGTGATCCGCCTGGCCTCTATCCGGTTGCCGTTGAAGCCGTTCTTCATTGGCACCTCCGCCATCTTGGCGGTGCTGGCCTTCAGTTTCGCCGGCAGTGGCATCAAGGAACTCCAGGAGGGCGGCGTGGTGTCGTTGACGCCTGTTGGCGGCCTCGGTTCGTTTGATCTGCTGGGCATCTACCCCACCGCGGAAACCCTGGCCTGCCAGGGCGCCGCGCTGCTAATCATGGCCGCCAGTTTCGCGGCCGTCATTGTGCGGGCCCGCCGCCGGCGGGCTGCCATCCCCCAAATCCATCAACCCTTGGAGGCAGTCACATGAAGCACAAGATTCCCGCCGCCCTGCTGGCGCTCGCCGTGTCAGTTGGCTTAGGCCTGGCCGGGTGTTCCTCCGGCGACAAGGCCGCCACCACGGGCGGCGACACCACCACCGGCACCGGTGCGGCGGCCGGCGGTGACGCGCCCGCCCCAGGCGATGAGGGTGCCGCCGGTTTCACGGAGTACCCCATCGGTGACCCGCAATCCCTGCCACCGCTGGAAGTGGCTGCGGTCTATTTCCAGCCGGTCGACATGGAACCGGCCGGCATGGGCCTGGCCGCCGCGGACAGTGACCTGCACATCGAGGCCGACATCTCGGCTGGCCAGAACGACCTGGGCTACGGCGTGGGCGACTTTGTGCCCAACCTGACCGTGGAGTACACCATCGCCACCGAGGACGGCACTGTGGCCAGTGCCGGCACCTTCATGCCGATGAACGCCTCGGACGGCCCGCACTATGGCGCCAACATCGCCATGCCGGGGGCCGGCACCTACAAGGTGACCTTCACCATCCATTCGCCTGAAGAAACCGGCACGGTGCTGCACGTTGACAAGGAAACGGGCGTGGAGGGCCGCTTCTGGGCTGAACCGATCGTGGCGCAGTGGGATTGGGACTACACGCCGCGCGAATGGTGAGGCGTGAGAGGCGTCATCCCGGCCCCGGCGCAAATCTGGGTGACCGCCAGGGCCGGGATGGCTTAGCCGGATCCACCGATTCTTGGGCAGGCCTCCATCCGGCCATCCCCCCACAGGGGCTCCACCCTGAGGGCGACCCTCGGCCTTGCGGGACACCTCACAGGCGGCCTCCCTACTGCCGCCAGAGAGATCTGAATCACCTCTTAGGCAAACCAAGCTAGGAACTCAGAGAGACCAAACCGTTACATGTTGCATCAGTTCGTCCAGGTCGTTGCTGTGCTGGCGCCACCGGCCCTGCTCCTGGCCATTGTGATGGCTTGGGGCCGGGTCAGCCCGGCGCCAGCCGGCCACGCGCTCGCTGCGGCCTCTCCAATAGGCAGTCTTGACGTCAACCGTGGCGGGCGCGTTGGCCGGCGGCCCTTGGCCGCCGGCCTGGCAGTGGGCCTGGCCGGCGGAATCGGCCTAGCGGTGGCCCGGGAGGCAGCCTGGCTGACCGAACGGGAAACGGTCAACTTGGTGCTGTCCGTGGGCCAGGTGACCGCCGGGCTGGTGCTGTTGGTGGCGGTGGCCGCCCGCCTGGTCAAACCGAACTGGCTGCTGGGCGGGGCGGTAGCCACGCTGGCGGCGCTGAGCTTGGCGCGGGCCGCCAGCAGCGCCCTGTTGGGTTTTTCTGGCTATGTCATGCCCGGCCGCACCGTCTTGTCGACCGAGTGGCTGGGCCGCGTGGTTGGCTTTGCCGGTGGGGTGGTATTGGTGGTGGTGGCGGCCTATGTACTGGTTCAGGCCGCCGCTGGCACCGCCCGGCGCGGACTGAGCCTGGTCTTGGCCGCGGCGCTGGTGGTGACCTTGGCCTGGCAGGCGGTAGCGGTGGTGCAATACTTCCAGGGCCGCGCTCTGATCCATCTGCCACGCCCCGCTTTCAAGGCGTTGGCCTGGGGCATCAATCACCAGGGCTGGCAATTGGGCTTGCTGCTGGCTTTGGCGCTGGCGTTGCCGGCGCTGCGGCTACGTGGCAACCTGCGGCCCACCTATCCCTTGGGTGCGCTGCCGCCGGACCTGCGGCTGATCAAGGCCACCGCCCGGCGGCGCCTGCGCTACGGCGCCGCCGGGTTGGTGTTGGGCGCCGGCGTGGCCCTGGCGGTGACGCTGGGGTCCTACTTTGATGGCCGCCAACCGGAGCTTTCACCGGCCGAGCCGTTTGCCATTGAGGGCACCTTGGCTGTGGTCCACCTGGAGCAGGTAGACGATGGCCACCTGCACCGCTTTGCTTACACCACCGCCAGCGGCGTGGAGGTGCGCTTCATTGTCATCAAGAAGAACGGCGTGGCCTACGGCGTGGGCTTGGACGCCTGCGAGATTTGCGGCGCCACGGGCTACTACGAGCGGGACGGCAAGATCATTTGCCGGCTGTGCGACGTGGTGATGAACGTGGCGACCATCGGCTTCCGGGGCGGTTGCAACCCGATTCCGCTGGACTATGTCCTGGCGGATGGTGCTATCCAGATCGACCTGGCGGACCTGGATGCGGCCGCCCACCACTTCGCGTAGGGGCTGGGGCGTGTTTGGGCGGATGCTGCGTGGGGCTTTGGCCCGCCACCGGGGCGGGCGGGTGCTGATTGCCCTGACAACCGCCCTGGGGGCCTGCGTGGCCACCGCCATGCTGGGAGTGGCCTTTGACGTGGGCGACAAGGTCAGCCAGGAGCTGTCCACCTATGGCGCCAACATCGTAGTGCAACCCAAGGGTGCCGCGGTGCTGGGTGAACTTTACGGGCTGGGCGACCTAGACCAGGCCGGTCCGGCCCTGTTAGAGGCTGAGGTACCGAACATCAAGACCATCTTCTGGGCTTTCAACATCACCCAGTTCGCGCCGTTCCTGGAGGTCGCCGTGACGGCCGTGCCGGCGGGGCCGGCCGAAACCGGCTCCGGGGCGGCGCCAGGTGAACCGGTCACGCTGGCCGGCACCTGGTTTGCCCACCAACTGGCGTTGCCCACCGGCGAGCATGCCAGTGCCGGCCTGATCGAGTTGAGGGCCTGGTGGGATGTCGAGGGCGGCTGGATCGCCGATGGCGATGAGGGGCTGGCGATGGTGGGTTCGGCCTTGGCCCAGGCCAGGGGCATCGCGGTGGGTGACTGGCTGGAGTTGACCGGCCCGGGCGGGGCCGAGTCGGTCCAGGTGGCGGGCTTGTTCACGTCCGGCGGGGAGGAGGACAGCCAGGTGGTGGTACCGCTGGTGGTGGCCCAGCGCGTGGCTGGCCGGGCCGGTCCGGTGGACCGGGTGGCGGTGGCGGCCCGGACCACGCCGGTCAACGAACTGGCCCGGCGGGCGGCCCAGAACTCGGCCGCCCTGACCGTTTCGGAATGGGAAACCTGGTACTGCACCGCCTACGCCAGTTCAATCGCCTACCAGATCGAAGAGGTCATGACGGACGCGGTGGCCAAGCCGGTGCGCCAGGTTACCGAATCGCAGGGCACCATCTTGACCAAGACCGGCATGATTATGATTCTGGTCACCATCTTGGCGTTGCTGGCCAGCGCCTTAGGGGTGGCCAACCTGGTGACCGCCTCGGTGATGGAGCGGGCACCAGAGATCGGTCTGTTGAAGGCGGTGGGGGCGCCCGATGGCGCGGTGGTGCGTTTGATTCTGACGGAGATGACCCTGATTGGTCTGGCCGGTGGCGTGGCCGGCTTTGGGTTGGGCCTGGGCGCCGCCCAGGTGATTGGCCTGGCCGTGTTTGGCCAGACCATCACGCCGCGGGCCGCGGTGGCCGGCCTGGTGGCGTTGTTGGTGGTGCTGGTGATGCTGGCCGGTTCGGTACCGGCGGTTCGCCTGCTGGTCCGGTTGCGTCCGGCGGAGGTGCTGCATGGACGTTGACCAAGCCGCACGCCAGCTTGATCGCCGCGGCGCCAATCCGCCGCCCAGCGGTGATCACCGCCGGGCGGCCAAGGGCCGGCAGGGCGGCCTGAACCAGCTCTGGGCGTCGTTGACCCGGCGGCGTTCGCGAGTCTTGATCGCGGTTGCCGCAGTGGCGATTGGTGCCACCACCTTGAGTGGCCTGGCGACCATCGCCACCGACTTGCCCCGGCATCTGAGCCGGGAGTTACGCTCCCTGGGGGCCAACCTGGTGGTCAGCCCGGCGGCCGGGCAGGAGGGTATCACCGCCGCCACCTTGGACCAGGTGGACCGGGCCCTGGCTGGCCACACCGTGGTGGCGGCCGTGGCCTTCCGCTACCAGCCGGTGCGGGTGGCCAACCAGTCCTACCTGGCCGCGGGGGCGGACCTGGCCCAGGTGGCACAGGCCAAGGGCTATTGGGACGTTCAGGGCGACTGGCCGACCGGCCCGGGCCAGGTCCTGGTGGGCGCCGACATTGCGGCCTGGGCGGACCTGGACTTGGGTGAGACGGTGACGGTGACGCTGCCGGCCGCGGCGGCCGGTGGCGCTGCCGATGGCGCCCTCGAACCGGACAGCCCAGCCACCGGCGACACGGCATCGGGCACAGGCACCACCGCCGGCGGCACAGCCGCCGCCACCCAACTGGACGCAACCGACACCAGCCAGGTCCTGGAGGCTCCACCGGCGGCCACCTACACGGTGACCGGCATTGTCAATGCTGGTGGCTCGGAAGACCAGATGGTGGTGTTGTGGAACGCTGACCTGGAGGCCCTGGCCGGTCTTGGGCGGTGGGACGTGGCCGAATACTCGGTGGCCAGCGAGGCACAGGACCTGGCCGCCTTGGCCGAGGCCGTGACTCAAGCGGTGCCGGTGGTTCAGGCCGATCCGGTCCAGCGCCTGGCCCGCTCCGAAGCCGACGTGCTGACCATGCTGCGCACGCTACTGTGGCTGGTGGCCGGCCTGGTGTTGGTCCTGACCATGATTGGGGTCAGCACCACCATGGTGGCGGTGGTGACGGAGCGGCGATCGGAAATCGCGCTGCGCAAGGCCCTGGGGGCCCAGCAGGCCACCATCAACCGCGAGTTCGTGGCCGAGGCCCTGGTGCTGGGCGTGGTGGGCGGCCTGGCCGGGGTGGGCCTGGGCTACGGCTTCGCCTGGGCGGTGGGCCAGGTGGTGTTCCACCGCAGCATCCAGATGGCCTGGTGGGTGGCGCTGGTGACGGTCCTGGCCGCCGTGCTGGTGACCCGCTTGGGCGCCATCTTGCCCCTGCGCCGGACCGCCCAAATCGACCCTGCCGTACAACTGAGGGAGGAATGATGACCACAACCGCAACAACACTGACAGCACCAGCAACTGGCGCTGCAGCGACCACACCAGACGACATCGTGCGGCTGGAGAACGTGACCCGGGCTTATGGTGACCTGAAGGCCCTCGATGCGGTCAGCCTGGCGGTGCCACGCGGCCAGTGGCTGTCCGTGGTGGGGCCGTCCGGCAGCGGCAAGACCACGCTGATGAATATTGTGGGCTGCCTGGACCGGCCAACCGGCGGGCGCTTCTGGCTGAACGGCAGCGACGTGACGGACCTGGACCAGAAGGCCCTGACCTTGGTGCGGCGCAACCAGGTGGGGCTGGTGTTCCAGAAGTTCCATCTGATTGGGCATTTGACGGCGGTGGAGAACGTCATGGTGGCGCAGTACTACCACTCGATGGCCGACAGGACCGAGGCCCTGGCGGCGTTGGAGCAGGTTGGTCTGGCCGACAGGGCCACCCACTTGCCGTCGCAGCTTTCGGGCGGCGAACAGCAGCGGGTCTGCATTGCCCGGGCGTTGATCAACCAGCCGCCCTTGGTCTTGGCGGACGAACCGACCGGCAACTTGGACGCGGCCAACGAGCGGATTGTGTTGGAGATCTTTGACCGCCTGCACGCGGCCGGCACCACGTTGATGGTGGTGACGCACGATCCCGCCGTGGCGGCCCGCGGTGACCGGCGGGTGGTGCTGGG
>JAISTN010000072.1 GCA_031272565.1 Bifidobacteriaceae bacterium | reverse complement strand
CAGCCCTTGACGTCTTCCCAGATGTGGAAGGACATGTTGCCGGTACCGGTGTTGGTGACGTCGATGGTGACGTTGTCGTAACGCTTGACGTGCCCGGAGTCATGAGTGTCACTCCAGGTGGTGCTGGCGTAGTTGTCCGTCTCATCGACCGCGTCATGCCGGGTTGTGCCCAGGGCCTGAGCCGTGGCCTGCGGCTTGTGGCCGGCCTGGTACAGCATGACGTGTGCGGTGGTCGTCTCATTCGATGATGTGGCGGCCTGGTCGGCCGAATCGGCCGTAGCCTGGTTGACCTGAGGGTGGTCGTTCCAGTCGGTCGATGCGGCTGTGGTGGCCTGCGCGGCCGGGGTGGAATCCTCTTCCGCCTCGGCTTGGCCGGCCTCTTGGAAGCCCAGTCCCAGGGCCAGGGGGACGGCCGCGAGGCCGCCCAGGATAGCTGTGGCGAGATGGCGGTGGAAACCGCGCGGGATGTTCGCCATGATGTGCTCCTTTGTTCCGCCTTGATGGCGGCCCGCCGGTTTGGCGGGTCGCATAGCCCAACACCCCCGCCGCGGGCGGTATTCCCGGATGAGAGAACGTGCAACCCCGGGGCCTGCCCCTGAAAAACCTCCCAGCCCCCAAGGTCCAACGGCCGGCGCGGGTGACCCGGGGTCTGCCCCCGGAAAATCTCCCAGCCCCCCCGGGTGCTGGGCACCGCCGCCAGCGGTTCTGGCTCGGGACAGTGGGAGACAACGGCCGGTTTTGGGAGGTTGGCGGGTTTGGGCCTTGGGTGCGGTGCCGGGGCCGGGAGTGTTTGTGCAGGTCAGGGGCTTGCCGCCGATGCCAGTGATGGCCGGGATGGTCTGCCGGCCGGGCGCCATCGGCGGTTGGTGCCACAAAAACGCGTGTTGTCTCCCACTTTCGGGTTTGCGCTACGCCCGGGGCCGTGGCGGGTCGGCTTGGCCTGGGGAAAGTGGGAGACAACGGCCGGTTTTGGGAGGTTGGCGGGTTTGGGCCTGGGGTGCGGTGCCGGGGCCGGGAGTGTTTGTGCAGTTCAGGGGCTCGCCGCCGATGCCGGTGAAGGCGGGTTCGGTGGGCGATAAGCTGGCCGCATGGTCGCCAGGTTCGTTGTCTCCATGACGGCTCTTGCGGTGCTCACCATCGCCTTGGCGATTTGGATCATTGTTGACCCGAAACGGGCCATCATGTTTGGCCAGCGGTGGGCCTGGAGCAAGGGGTCCGAGCCGAGCGAAGCGGGCATTGCCTGGCACGTCTTCTGGGCAAAGGTTGCGGTCGTTGCCTGCTGCTTGCTGTGGATTTGGGCCTGCATCATTGCGTACCAGGACTCTCACGACTCTGATCAGACAGTTGTCGATTACCCGACGCGGACCAGGACCATACCGACCGACATCCAGTGGCCAACCGACATCCCCAGTGGAATCAGGGAGTGGATCATTGATTATTTCGAGTCTGACTCCGGCACGCCTTGACCAGGCAGGCGACTCTTGCCCGGTGGGACTGGCGGTTCCTTAACCAATGACCAAACCGGGGGAACCGGCTTGCAACTGCTCGGTCGGGGTGTCAACCTTGGCAGCGTGAGTACCACCCACCTGACCCTGCAGCCGCGCATCGGGCGCGGCCGGTCCGCGCTGGGTGTTGTCTGTCGAATGTGTCTGTGTTGGGCCTAAGCCACCGCTGACCGGCGCCGCACTCCCGGTCAAACCAACACAGCACACTCAATCCGTTCCGCCGGGCTGGCTGACGCCCGCCCGGACGGATCCCAACAGACAAGGAACTCATCATGACCGCATTACTTGAAACCACCCGCCCCTACCTGGCCAGCGAATTCGACACCCTGGCTGAAGAAGCCCGGGACCTGGGGCTGGATGACCCGGTACCCACCGTGCGCCGCTACCGGATCCTGCAGCAGTCCGCCCTGGCCTGGCGCGAACAACCCAGCAGCGTTGTGGCCATCCATGGCGCCGCCCTCAACGCCCACGCCTGGGACGGCACCCTCCTGGCTTGGCAGACACCCGCTTTGGCTCTGGATTTGCCGGGCCATGGCGAATCGCCCTGGCGCCACGACGCCAACTACGACCCGGCCGTGCTGGCCCCAGAGATTGCCGAGGCCATCGGCGTGGCTCGTGCCCTGGGCTTGGCCACCCCGCGGGTGACCCTGGTGGGCCACTCCTTAGGTGGCTTGGTGGCCCTAGAGGTAGCCCGCATCGCACCGTACCTGGTGGACCATGTCATCTTGGTGGACAGCTTGCCGCTGCCCCCGGGGGCCAGCGCCTTGGTGCGCGAGTTCCTCAACGGGCCCAGTTCGTTCGCTTCCCGGGAGGAGATTGCCGAGCGGGCCCGGGCCTTTGGTTTTGGCGGCACGCAAGGAGCGCTGGAGAGGTCGATTTGGCACAACACCCGGGACCTGCCGGACGGCCGGGTGGCCTGGAAGCATCACCTGGGCGTGCTGGGAGGCGCGGCCCTGCCGGAACGCGGCCTCGAAGAGGGCTGGGGGGCAATTGCCACCCTGGCGGGGCGGGTTGACCTGATCTGGGGCACGCGCGGCCTGATCAACGCCGCCAGCCGCGCCCACTTCACGGCCCTGCGGCCAGACGCCCGCATCATCCCGATCGAAGCGGGCAGCAACATCCACGAGGACGCACCGCTGGAACTGGCGGCGGCGCTGTCCAAACTGGCTGGCCCCGCCCGGCCCTAACGGGGCCGCCAGGACCGGGCTGTCAGCCAAATCGATCGACTGGTCAATCCTCGCGCTGCCACAGGGCTGGCGATGCAGGTGAATTCAATCTGTGGGTCAGGATCGGCACCCAGACCGGCCACTGGTAGACCCCCAGATTGAATTGACTCGCATCAAGAACCACGTCAGAGCCAGGAATTGACCAATCGATTGATTCCATTGCGCGCACTGCCGGTGGACGGGCGTCGTGCGGGGTCAGCCGGCTACCTGGGGCCTGGGTGCGGGTGGTCGCCTACGCCGCGTGGCGGATGGCCGCCACCAGGTCAGGGGCCACCGGGAAGCCGGTGGCCGCTAGGCGCTCGGCCGAGGTGTCGCCGGTGGCGACCAGCACCGCCTGGGCGCCGACAGCGGCCGCTGCCAGGGCGTCATCGGCCATGTCGCCCACCATCAGGACCTGAGCCGGCGCCAAGTCAAGCGCCGTCAAATGAGTAGCCAGCAGAGTAGCCTTCGACGGCGTGCCGCCGGCCCCGGCCTGGTCCGGCGCCCCGGTGATGCGCACAAACCGGTGCGAAACTCCCCGGGCCGCCACGTGGCCGGTCAGTTCTGAAGCGAGGTGGAGCGACACAATCGACTGGCTAAGGCCTAGCTGGGCGGCCAGGTCCAGCGCGGGCACGGCATCGCTGGCCAGTGGAACCTGCGGGAAGCCCGCCAGGTAGTGGCTCATCCAGACGGTCTGGATGACTTGCCATTCCGGTTCGGCCAACTGGCGCCCGGCCAGGGCGTCATAGGTGGCGCGGATGGGCCGGGTGGTGTGGCGTTGCCAGGCCGCCTTGGTGACGTGGACCGGTTGCCCGATGGCGCTAAACGCCGCATTGGCGCTGGCCACGGTCAGGTCGGTGTCCGCCAAGAGGGTCCCGTTCCAGTCCCACACCACGTGCCGGATTGGCCCGGCCGTGGGATGAGGCGGGCCGCCCGGATCAGTCAGAGTCACGCCGCCAAGGGTAGCC
>JAISTN010000036.1 GCA_031272565.1 Bifidobacteriaceae bacterium | reverse complement strand
CCGCGACAAGTACGAGGAGTACATGCGCGAGGTGCCCTGCCCGGTCTGCCGGGGCACGCGGCTCAAGCCGGAAGTCCTGGCCGTGACGCTGAACGGGCTTTCGATCGCCCAGGTCTGCGCCTTGCCAATCGATGATTGCCGGCACTTCCTGGCCGGCCTGGAGCTATCGGAACGCGAACGCGCCATCGCCGTCCAGGTACTGAAGGAGATCGACGCCCGGCTGGGCTTCTTGCACGATGTCGGCCTGGACTACCTGTCGCTGGACCGGCCGGCCGCGACGCTGAGCGGCGGCGAGGCCCAGCGCATCCGCCTGGCCACGCAGATCGGCTCCGGCCTGGTGGGCGTGCTCTACGTACTGGACGAACCGTCGATCGGCCTGCACCAGCGCGACAACAAGCGGCTGATCGCCACGCTGGCCCGCCTGCGCGACTTGGGCAACACCCTGATCGTGGTGGAGCACGACGAAGAAACCATCCGGGCGGCGGATTGGGTGGTCGACATCGGCCCCGGCGCCGGCGAACAGGGCGGTGAGATTGTCTACTCCGGCCCGGTGGCGGGCCTGGAAGCCGAACCGCGGTCCATCACGGGGGCTTACCTGGCCGGCCGGCGAACCATTCCCACTCCGGCCAAGCGGCGCCGGGTCGACAAGCGGCGCCAGGTCACGGTGGTGGGCGCCCGGGAGCACAACCTGCGGGAACTCGATGTCGCCTTCCCGCTGGGCGTCTTCACGGCCGTCACCGGGGTGTCCGGCTCCGGCAAGTCCACCCTGGTCAACTCGATCCTGTACAACGTGCTGGCCAACCGCCTCAACGGCGCCAAGCACGTGGCCGGGCACCACACCCGGGTCACGGGCCTGGAGAACCTGGACAAGGTGGTGCATGTCGACCAGGGGCCCATCGGCCGCACGCCGCGCTCCAACCCGGCCACCTACACCGGGGTGTGGGACCACATCCGCAAGCTGTTCGCCCAGACCACCGAGGCCAAGGTGCGCGGCTACGGCCCGGGCCGCTTCAGCTTCAACGTCAAGGGCGGGCGCTGCGAATCCTGCCGCGGCGACGGCACCCTCAAGATCGAGATGAACTTCCTGCCGGACGTCTACGTGCCGTGTGAGGTCTGCCACGGCGCCCGCTACAACCGCGAGACGCTCGAGGTCCACTACAAGGGCAAGACGGTGGCGGACATCTTGAACATGCCGATCGAGGAGGCGGCGGAGTTCTTTGGCCCCATTCCCGGCATCACCCGCCACTTGACCACCTTGGTCGATGTCGGGTTGGGCTATGTCCGGATGGGTCAGCCGGCGCCCACCCTGAGTGGCGGCGAGGCCCAGCGCGTCAAGCTGGCCTCGGAGCTGCAACGGCGGTCCACCGGCCGGACCATCTATGTGCTGGACGAACCGACCACCGGCCTGCACTTCGACGACATCCGCAAGCTCCTGGCGGTGCTGCAGGGCCTGGTCGACAAGGGCAACACCGTGATTGTGATTGAGCACAACCTGGATGTCATCAAATCAGCCGATTGGGTCATCGACCTGGGGCCGGAGGGCGGCCAGGCGGGCGGCACCGTGGTAGCGCAGGGCACGCCGGAGCAGGTGGCCAAGGTCGCTGGGTCCTTCACCGGCCAGTTCCTGGCGCGCATCCTGCCGTAACCGGTCCAGTGCCATACTGGCTGTATGAGCATCTTCGCCGTTCGTTACACCTATGCCGATGACGAGGCCCACCTGGCCGCGGTCCGCCCGCAACACCGCGATTACCTGGGTGAACTGTATGAGGCCGGCCAGGTCCTGATCGCCGGCCCCTTGTTGCCCCCGCCCGGCGGCGGCCTGCTGCTGGTCAACGTGCCCGATGCCGCGGCCGCCAAGGCGATTGCCGATGGCGACCCGCTGATGAAGGCCGGCTTGATCGTGGCCGTCGACATCAACGAGTGGATCCAGATCTTCGGTCCCTTGAAGGCCTAGACCGCCGTGCTATTGGCGGCGCTAGCAGCGCCGTCCTTGGCCTGGGCCAGTGCATCACGCAGTAGTTGGGGCAAGGCCCGCCGGTAAGCGTGGATGCGCGCGCCAGTGGTCCAGGCCCGGTCCAGACTATCCGTGCCCAGCACCCGGTCCAGCGCCCGCATGGTGCCCGGCCGGACCAACCGGTAGCAGCCTTGCCCCACCGGCAGGGCCAGCGCTTCCTGCAGGGCCTGCGTCACTGCCTCGGGCCCACCGCAGGCCGGCACCAGCCGCGCCAGCAGCGACAGGATGGTCCAGGCCACCGCCCAAACCGTGACGTGGGCGTCGATCTGTTCCCGGGTGGCGTACCAGGCCGGGTTGGCGCGGGCGCCTTGAACCAGGCCGCCAAAGCGCCGTTCCAGGCGCAGCCAGGCGCGGTGCCGTTCCAGCAGGGCGGCGTCCGGCAGGTCAACCTCGGACGTGCGCACCACCACCACGCCGTCGCGGCCCACCAACTGTTCGGCCACGTGCTTTTCCCGCACCAAGACCGACCGGATCATGCCGGCGCCACCAACCGACCGGACCACCAGACGGGACTTGGTGCGGGCCGTGCGGGCCCGGTTGGCGACCCAGCCTTGGGGGCTGGCGATCCAGGCCTCGGTCGCCTGGTCGATCGAGCGGACAGAGTGCACAGCCAGCCAGCCGTGGCCTAGCTGGTTCAGCCGGTAGATCGCCTCCGGGCTGAGGTCCGCGCCCGGCCCCGCCACTACCACCCGGCCCAGGTCGGTGCCAGCCTGGGTCTGGGCCAGCCGGACTAGATCGGCCGCCGGGTTGCCCACCGGGCCCTCCAGCAGTTGGATGGCCATCGGCACATCGGCCGCGTCCGCCAGCACCAGGCAGTGGCGCGGTGAGCCGCCGTCCGTCCCGCCGATGGCCTGGCGCAGACGGTAGGCCATGAGGGGTCCCACAGTCCCGGCGAGGTTGGAATAGGCCTGCCAGCAGGCCTCCTGGACCGCCTGTGCCACTTCCCCCAACACCACGAGCCCCCGGTGCAGATCGGCCGGGCCGAGCGCCGACAAGCCAAACAGTTGCCCCA
>JAISTN010000193.1 GCA_031272565.1 Bifidobacteriaceae bacterium | reverse complement strand
GGCAAACATCTTGTCGATCTGGACCCCTTCGCGGTCCAGGGTTCTGAGTCCTATCTTTAGGGTCCCCAAGGCACCAAAGAGTTGCGCCCGCATGAAGTTGGCCAGGTTCATTTGGCTGTCGGGCGTGCGCAGGAACAGGGGCCGTCCCTCTTCCAGGCCGGTGATGGGCTCCCCGGAGAGGTAGTTGTAGGCCAGCAAGCCACCGGCATCGGGCGCCGCCTCAAGCGATGCCCGGAAGGTGGCTTCGAAAACCTGGCCGGGGGTCGCCGCAAGCCCCAGGGCGGCGGCCAACTCGCCAAACAGGGCGCCCCATTCGTTCAGTTCCGAGGCCCCGTTGTTGCAGTGGACCATGGCCACCGGGTCCCCGGCCGGCGTGGCCACCATGTCGATTTCCGGATAGACCTGGCTGAGACCCCGTTCCAGCACAATCATGGCGAAAATCGAGGTCCCGGCGGAGACGTTGCCGGTGCGCTGGGCCACCGAGTTGGTGGCGACCATGCCGGTGCCGGCGTCACCTTCAGGTGGGCAGAACGGGATGCCGGGCTGCAGCACACCGCTGGGATCCAGCAGGCGTGCGCCGGCCTCCGTCAGTTGACCGGCCGGTTGGCCGGCGTTCAGAATGCCGGGCAGCACATCGGCCAGGCGCCACGGCAGGCCATGCGGCTGAGCCAACCGGTCGAAGGTCTCAATCATGCCTTGGTCGTAGGCGTGCGTCACCGGATCCAGCGGGAAGACGCCGCTGGCGTCCCCCACCCCCAGCACCTTCTGGCCGGTCAGCCGCCAGTGGACGTAGCCCGCCAGGGTGGTGATGAAGTCAACTTGGCCCACGTGCGCCTCGCCGTTCAGCATCGCCTGGTACAGGTGGGCAATGGACCAGCGCAGCGGAATGTTGTAGTTGAAGGCCGCACTCAGCTCCGCCGCGGCTGGTCCGGTCGAGGTGTTGCGCCAGGTGCGGAAGGGCACCAGTAGCTGGCCGGCGGCATCGAACGCCAGGTAGCCGTGCATCATGGCGGAAAAGCCGATGGCGCCAATGGTCTCCAGGCTCTGACCGTAGTCCCGCTGGACCTGGCTCGCCAGGTCGGCGTAGCAGGCCTGCAGGCCCTCCCAGATGGCCTGGTCGGAGTAGGTCCAGATGCGGTCCACGTACTGGTTCTCCCATTCGTGGCTGCCGCTGGCGATCAACTGGCCATCCAGGGCGATCAGGGCAGCCTTGATCCTGGTGGAACCGAACTCGATCCCCAAGGCGGTTTCGCCTTGCTTGATGGCGCGGGCGAAGCCGGTAGGGGCCTCGGTGGGGCTAACGGACATGGGTTGTCCTCCTGGGTTGAACTGAGGCCCAGCGGCGGGCTCCGGTTGCTGGAATCATCGGCCCTGGCGGCGGCGCCGGGGGAAGTCTTTGACCTGCTCTAATGTTACCGCTAACACCGCTCTGGGCCAAGCCCACCGGGTGATTTGGATAGAACGTTTTCTGGCGGCTCCGGCAGTCACGCTGGGCGAAGGGTCGAAGCCCGCACCACCAAATTCGGCGACAACAAGAAGCCCTCGGCTGGCCGGCCCTCGATCAGAGCGATCAAGCGCTCCAGGCAGGCGGCGCCCAGCGCCACGTGATCCTGGCGTACGGTGGTCAGCGGCGGGATGGCCTGGTCAACCCCCGGGCTGTCGTCAAAGCCCACCACGGAGATGTCACCCGGCACGCTGACGCCGGCCTCCCATAGGGCCCGCAGCACGCCTTGGGCCATGGTGTCGTTGCCCACAAAGACGGCGGTGGGCAGCGGCTCCAACTGGGCCAACTCCCGCCCGGCCTGGTAGCCGCTCTCACCGGACCAGTCACCCGCCAGCAGCGGCCCTTCCGGCAGGCCGGCCTCGGCCAGAACCCGGCGCCAGCTATTGGTCCGGGCTTGCGAGTGCAAGTCCTTGGCCGGGCCGGTGATGTGGGCCACCGAGCGGTGACCCAACTCCAGCAAGTGTTGCACGGCCAGCTCGGCCCCCAGCCATTGGTCGATGTCGATCTCAACCAACCCGGCCGCGGCCTGCGACGACCGCACCGGGGCTGACGCAACCAGCACCATTGGCCGCGAGCCAGACATCCTGGCGGCTGCCCGCACGGCCACCGCCGTCTGGGCCACCACCGCCACACCGTCCACACCCTGGTCCATGAAGTGGCTGATCGCCGTCTCGGTCTGGGTCCCGCTGTCCGCATCCACCGAGGCCACCGACACCCAATAGCCCGCCTCCCGGGCCGCTTGTTCAATGCCCAGCAAGGTCCTGGAAGGGCCATACAGGTTGGTGCTGACCACCACCACGCCCAACACGTCGGTGCGGCTGGTGGCCAGGGCCCGGGCGGCATAGTTGCGCCGGTAGCCCAGTTGCTCAATGGCGCTCTGGACCCGCTGCCGGGTGGCCGGCAGCACCGAGGGGTGGCCGTTGATGACGCGCGAAACCGTTTGGTGTGACACGCCCGCCGCCAGGGTGACGTTGCCCCAGCCGCGGCCAACCGCTTGGGCGGCACCGAACTGGCCGTTGCCCTAGCCCATGTAGGCCTACAGGTCACCGC
>JAISTN010000281.1 GCA_031272565.1 Bifidobacteriaceae bacterium | reverse complement strand
CGAGCAGCCCCATCTGGGCCCGCTGGCGGCGTTGGCGGCGCTCAGCAGGCCTCCAGCCTGCCATCGCGTCGCCATCTTGCCACCACACCCACCTGGTGCTGCTCACTACGCCGATAATCGGTGGATCAGGGCTGAGACCTGCCCCCCCAGGCCGCCCCGCCTCGGCGGCCAACGTGCGTTCGCCGGCCAACGCGCGCCCGCCTATTGCGCCGGTTCCTGTTCCCAGTCGGCTTGCTGTGCGGCATACAGGATGTCGGTTAGCGCCCAGATACGCTCGTCTTGGTCGTAGGTAGTCGTCATCGGGTCGTAGTCGAAATAGACGCTAGGCTTCTTCCCGGTCACTGGATCAGCCACCAGTGGGCAGACCTCTAAGAGCGCCGTCAACTGGTCCTCGGTCATGGTGATGGGCAGCAGCACCGTTGGACTGGTCTCGTAGCCGTCCGCCACCGGCGCGGTCGCATCCGCAACTTCCGGCCAACCATTGTCCCGCGCACACCGCGCCCAATCATTGGAGACCGCTGCCGTCTCCGCCTTGGCCACCAGTTCTTCGGCCGGGTCACCCGGCTGCTCCCACGTCTCGATATAGCCGCTACTGGCACGGCATTCGGTGTAGATCTCCGAATAGTCAACACCATCAATCACCAACCCCCAAGCCGTGTCCCGCCGGGGAAAGATCGCGCCATCGGACGAGTCATCATCACCCAGGTAGGCGGTGACCTGCTGGCCGTTCAATGCCCGGGTGGAGACCACGTTCGCCTTAGTGTCATCCCAGGTGGGGACTAGCGAGCCGTCGCCTAACTCCGTCAACGTGGCCGGCAGGTCATGATCCACCAAGCAATTCACTAAAGCTGTGGCTCTGCCGGAATCACTGTCCATTTCGGCCTGCGACCCCGTCTCTAAACTGGCCACATCAGGCCCCTGGTCACTGCATCCAGCCACGGCACATATCAGCAGGCCAAGGCTGGCCATTGCTGCCGTTTGAATGAATTTCATGGCCAAGGCCCTCCTTGCCTCGCGCCTTGCTGGACAACCCCCTAATCCTACCATCAAGTTGGCAACCAGAGGCAACTTGATGGCGACTCCAGAACGGCATTTGACAGCCCCCCCCCAACCGCTAGCACGACCCCAAATGTAGTGCCCCCAGATCCGTCCCCATCACCCAAGGAGCCCCAATGCCAGGCACCATTAGTACTCGCCGCAAGATCATCACCAGCCTCGCCTGCGCGGCAACAGCGGCGCTTGGACTGGTCGCCATGGACCAGACGCCCGCCGCCGCCCAGCAGTGTTCGACCAGCACTACCGTGTCCAACCAATACGGTTCCGTCGGTGGGGTTGGCTACAAGACCACCACCCCGACAAAGACCTGCATCAAGAAGACAAGTTCAACCCGGTCCTTTGTCATCGGCTGGAAACAGACCTTCAACAACGACACGCCCTATCCGGCCACGCACACCTGCAAAGTGACCGAACAGGTGACCGTCACCTACACCACCTCGGCAGAAATCGGCGCTACCTGGAAAGCGACGGCACTCCTCGAACTCAAGGCTGGAATATCGGCTGGGTTGAGTACGTCCTTGTCTTCAGGCCTAGACATTTCTACCACCATCACGGTGCCTGGAAAGAAGAGTGTGTACTGTGAGAGCGGTCTGTGGAAATGGACTTTCAAGGGCACCAAGACTGTCACCACCACGGTTGACAAGACGGTGATTGGTTGGGGTACGCGGGTCAGCGGCTATCCGAAGACAACCACCGTCACCAGCAACTTCACGGCCAGCGCGCCGGAAGCCAATTCCAGGACCTTCAACTGGAAGGTCAAGTAGGCTGGAGCTATGCCGCGAGTACCCTTGGCGGCTCGCCCCGCCGCCTGGTTGTTGTGCCTCGGGTTGATGGCGGCCGTGGCGGCGCTGTCGGGCTGCGACGGCCAAGAGTCCGAGCCGACGCCTTCCGGGGCAGAGTCGCCGCAGGCGGCCGCATCGCCCGATCAGGCGGTGATCGACGAGTTGGCACCGGCGGACGAACCGTTGGTGGCGGCCCTCAGCGGGACCGGTCCCTACACCTGGCGGATACCAATTGAGCAGTCCGTCCGAACCAACATCGTGTGTGAAGCGGCTGGCACCATCGAGGTTAGCCTGACCGGTTTTCCGGATGATGCGCCCACGGTTGAGGACTGCTCGCAGGGCATAGTTCACCATGGGATCACGCTTGTCGCCGCCCCAGACCAAATGGTGTTCCAGATCGGTTCCAGGGTTGGCGCCTGGACCATCGTGGTGACCGAGGTCGATGAAAGCGAGTACTTCGGCTGAACGCCGGCGGCCACCTGGACCTGGACCCGCCTGACCAACCAGGTCCAACGACCGGTCAATCCGCCCGGCCGCCGGCCGCGGTGCGGACCGTTGTCAGTTGTCCAGGCCGGCGTCCCGGCCGGAGGCGGCCAGGATGGCCTGCCAGACATCATCGGGCACAGGCCAGGTCGCCCAAGCCACCGTCTGGCGGATGCGCTCCGGTTTGGCCACGCCCACCACCGTCGAATGGATGCGCGGGTCACGCAGCGAGAACTGCAAGGCGGCCGCCCCCAAGGGCACGCCGGCCTGGCTACATATCGCCTCCACCGCCTGGATCGCCGCCCTGGTTTGGGGGCGCATCGGCGCGTAGCAGTACAGCTCGGTGTAGCCCGTGCCCTTGGCCAGCACGCCGCCGCCAAATGGAGCGCCGTTCAGCACACCCACGCCCAACGCCGTCGCCTTGTCCAGCAGGTGACCCGCCGAACGGTCCGCCAAAGTCCAGCGGTTGTGCGTCAACACGGCCTCGAACACGCCCGTATCCAGGTAGCGCTCAAGCAGGCTGGACGGCCCACCAGCCACCCCCAAGTGGTCCACCAGGCCTTCATCGCGCAGCTTGACCAACTCTGGCACGGCTCCGCCCGGCGCCATCGCCTCTTCGAAGGTGATCCGCTCCGGGTCGTGGAAGTGCAACAACTCGATGTGGTCCACCCCCAGCCGCTCCAGCGAACCCTCAAACGAGCGCCGCACCGCCGGACCGTCGAATTCGCCCGTCACAAAGTCCGGGTCCACCTTGGTTTCCAGCACCCAGCCGGCCGGCAGGCCGCCCACCTGGGCTAAGGCCGCACCGATCCGCCGTTCCGATTCGCCATCGGTGTAGCCGGAGGACGTGTCGATGAAGTTGAACGGCGAATCGAACCCGGCCAGCACGGTCGCCACCGCGTCCTGGGCCGCCGTCTCGTGGCCAAACACGGCCGGCGAACCACCCAGCGGCCCGCCGCCGATGCAGACCGAGGTCACCTGTAGGCCGGTCTGGCCCAGCGTCCGCCGGGCCGCCAGGTCCGCCCAGCCTTCAGCACTAGTCAAAGTGGTCATCAGGGCCTCCTAGTCCAGCCCGCCGCGGGCAATCACGTCACGGTAGAAGTAGAACGAATCCTTCGGGATGCGCTGCTGGGTCTCATAGTCGACATAGACCATGCCGAAGCGGCTCGATTCGCCAAAGGCCCACTCGAAGTTGTCCATCAGCGACCACGGGAAGTAGCCGCGCAGGTTGACGCCCTCCGCGATGGCCCGGTGGGCGGCCCGGAAGTGGGCCTCCAGGAACTTGACGCGGTCCGGGTCGTGGACGGCGCCATCGGGCCCCACCTGGTCGTCCCAAGCCGAGCCGTTCTCCGTGATCCAGATGGGCGGCAGGTCGTAGTTCTCGGTCAGCCACTTGAGTGTCCAGACCAGGCCCTCCGGGTCGATCTCCCAGCCACGGGCCGTCACCGGCAAGCCCTGCGGCGCGGTCACCACGTCGCCGCAACCGAGCGCCGTGATGCCGCCGCGCCAGCGCTCTCCCGCCTCCGGGCCGCCAGCCCGCACCGGGCTGCGGTTGTAGTAGTTGAGGCCAAAGGCGTCCATCGGCTGGTGGATGATCTCCAGGTCGCCCGGCTGAATGAAGTCCAGCGACGTGAACTGCGACAGATCCGCCAACACATCAGCCGGGTATTCGCCCTTCAGCACCGGGTCCAGGAAGAACCGGTTGGTGATGCCGTCCAGGCGGCGGGCGGCATCGCGGTCCGCGTCCGTGTCGCCCATGCAGACGGCCGGCGACAGGTTGATGGTGATGCCGAACTCATGGTTGGGGCCAGCCACCGAGCGCCAGTGGCGCAAGGCCAGCCCGTGGCCCAGCAACAGGTGGTGAGCAGCCTTGAGGGCGGCCACCGGGTCCTGCCAGCCGGGAGCATGCTCACCCAGCG
>JAISTN010000226.1 GCA_031272565.1 Bifidobacteriaceae bacterium | reverse complement strand
GGCGGACTACCGCCAGCACCTGGCATTGGAGCGGTCCCTGGCCGCCAACACGGTCAAGGCCTATGTGGCGGACGTGGGCCAACTGCTGGCCGGGTTGGCGGTGGACGGCCCGGAGCAGTTGGCGGCCGTGGCGCTGGATGACCTGCGCGCCTGGTTCGCTCAGTTGGTGGAAGGCGGGGCGGCCCGCAGCTCGCTGGCGCGCCATGCGGCCTCGATCCGGTCTTTCATGGCCTGGGCGCTAACCCAGGGGCTCGTGGAGCATGATCCGACGTTGCGGCTGCGCCTACCGCAGCCTAAAGCTAAGCTGCCGCGCGTGTTGGGCAAGGGCGAGGCCACCACTCTGATGGAGGTGGCCGCCCAGCGGGCCTCGGACCGGGGCGCCGTCCAACTGCGGGACTGGGCGCTGGTGGAACTGGCCTACGCCACCGGCCTGCGGGTCAGCGAGCTGGTCAGCCTGGACCTGGCTTCCTTGGACCACCAGGCCCGGCTGGTCCGGGTGGTGGGCAAGGGCAACAAGGAACGAGTGGTGCCATATGGCGTGCCGGCCGCCCAGGCCCTGGCGGCCTGGCTGGACCAGGGCCGGCCTGTCTTGCTGGCGCACGGCGGCGCCCAGGCGGTGGCCCGGGCGGGTGCGGCCTTGTTCTTAGGCCTGCGTTGTGGCCGCCTGGACCAGCGTGAGGCCCGCCGGGTGATCCACCGCTTGACAGCCATGGCCGGGGTGCCCGATGTCGCCCCCCACGCTTTGCGCCACACCGCCGCCACTCATTTGTTGGAGGGCGGCAGCGATTTGCGTTCGGTTCAGGAAATCCTGGGCCATACTTCGCTGGCTACCACGCAGCGCTACACCCACGTGTCATCCGATCGCCTATGGGCGGCCTACGCCCAGGCCCACCCCCGCGCCGGCGAAGCCACCCCCGCCGCCTGACAGCCGATTCATCTCTCCTAGACGGCTCGTCACGAACCAAGACGCCTCGCAGGTAACCGGCACTCATCGGCGCACGGGTGGCCCAGCCTCGTGCTGGGTTGGGAATCGGCCAAACCGCGTGCGGTGGCATGAAAAAGCGCTCCTGCCACAGGCAATAACGAAGGGGCCAGCATCAGGGCGGCGCGGACACTCGCGTCACCGCCACAGGACGGCCCTTGGGGGTGGGTCGATCAGGCTGGTGGGGTCCAGGTAGTAGTCGCCCCGGCGCACGCCCCAGTGCAGGCAGGCCGGTTGGCAGTGGGAGGCCTGGCCGGCCGCTAGCTGCCCCACGGCGGCGCCTGCCTGGACCCAGGTGCCAACCGTCAGATCGGTGGTGACCGGCTCCAGCGTGGAGGCCAGGTCATCGTGCTTGATCACCAGCACGTCGCGGTCCACAATCCAGCCGGCGTAGGTGACCTGGCCGGCCGCCGGCGCCAGCACGGTCTGCCCCGGCGTGGCCGCCAGGTCAACCCCCCGGTGCCCGGCCAGCCAGGGCGCCCCTGGCCGGTCGAAGGCCCGCGCAATCTCGATTGGCCGGGGCAGAGGCCAGTCGAAAACCGCTGTTTCAACGGCGGCTTGAGCCTTGGGTACCGCCCCAGGGGCACCGGCCGTCCCCACAGTGTCGGCCGCCGCCGCCACTTGGCCGGTCATGCCCGTCACCTCGGGGGCCGGCCGTTGCCCGTCAGCCAGTTGGGCCAACGTGAGCCTGGGGGCGCCATCGGGCACCAGCCAGGCGCCCAGGCCGGCGGCCAGGCCCACTGCTGCCGCCACCGCCGCCTTGGCCAGAACTACCTTGAGAACCATGCCGCCGTTCTACCAGGCGACACGCGGGGCCTCCCCTAGCGGGCCTTCCGGCCTGTGGACAGTCGCGAATAACGACCCCGCCCGCCGGGCGCGGCGCACTGCGCCGCTATTCGGTGGCTCAAGCGGTTCCCATTGGGCCCGCTGGCGGCGTCCGCGACGCACAGCCAACCATGCAGCCGGCCATCGCATCGCCGCCTTGCCATCACACCCACCTGGCATTGCCCCCCACGCCACTGGCCGGCCAGTCAGGGTTCAATCAACGCCAAGGTGACCTGGGCGCTGGATGTCAGGTGGCCGGTCTGGTCAACCAACTCGACCTGGTAGGTGGCGCTGCGCCGGCCCAAGTGGAGGGCTCGGGCGGTGGCGGTGACAAGGCCCGAACCAGCCGCCCGGTGATGGACCACGCTGACGGTCTGCCCCACCGCCATCAGACCCAAGCCCGCGGCGTGGACCGACCCGGCCAGCGAGGCCAGCGTTTCCGCCAGGGCGCTCGCAGCCCCGCCGTTGAGTGCACCATGGGGCTGCCGGTTGCCGGCCACCGGCATGGTGGCGCTGGCTTGCTGGGCGGTGATCTCAATCACAGCGATGCCCAGCTTGGCGGCCAGTTCGCCGGCCGGCGCATGGTCGTTCGTGCTGCTCACAAGGCCAGCATGCCACGTCTGGGACCCTGTTTGGGTGCGCCGCCCTGGCCAGGGTCCCGGCCGGCGGAGGGTTACCGTTGCTTTGCTTCCAGCGCCCCGGAGGTGGTGTCAAGACAAACCGAAGAAGGGTCGAATATGAAGAAGCAGTCAGTTGCGGGCGTTCTGGCCGTCCTGTTGGCACTTGGCCTGGGCGCTTGCTCCAAGGCCGCCAGTGGTGCCGGGTCGCCCAGCGCCAAGGAGACCACCACGGCGGCCACCAGTTCCAGCACCGAGCAGGCAGGGGCCAGCAGCGTGCCCAACCCGGTGGTCCAGGTCGATTCACCCGATGCCTTCAAGGATCAGCTTGGCCTGACCTTGCAGCCGGATGACACGGCCACCGGCCAGTCTTACCAGATCATTGGCGGGACGCTGGCTCAGGCCGAGTTCACCCAGGATGGCGCCCAGATCACGGCCCGGGTCCAGAAGGCCAGCGCCTTTGAGGACATCAGCGGCATCTACGACAGCTATGGCGACCCGAAGCAGGTCAACGTGGGTGATGTTGATGTGCGGATCTACGTGGTGGATGGCCAGTCCGGCTACGCCGCTTGGTACAACGAGGCCGCCGGCGTGGTGGGCTCGGTGGCTCAGGCCAGCGGCGCCTCGGTCGAATCATTGACCGACCTGGCGACCTTCTACGTCAACCAGGAGTCGAAGGGCCTGTAAGGCCCCTCGCCTCAACCCCTACAAGCGTGCGGCCGGCGGGCAATGCCCGCCGGCCCACCTGCATCGGGGCGCCCTAGGTAGCCTGCGCGCCGACCCCACCGCCACGCCGGCATTCTCATCTGAGGCAAGCGTTGCGCTTCCCGGACCTTTCACCTGAGTCAAGTCGCCCATGTGTGGGCACCGGCCGGTTTCGGGTAGACTAGCCGGTTGCGGCCGTCCACCCGGGCGGTTGACTTCGCGTGCTCCGTGAGCCTCCACCAATCAGGAGGCCGTGGGTGGGCCAGGTCCGGGGTAACCCGGTGCCCATCCGCGCGGGGTGCCAGGTGTCTGGCCCGCCTCGCGGCTAGCCAGGCAGACAACCTAGAAAGGGATAGCCATGGCTATTGTTACCATGCGCCAACTGTTGGACAGTGGCGTGCACTTTGGGCATCAGACCCGTCGGTGGAACCCCAAGATGAAGCGCTTCATCCTGACGGAGCGCAACGGCATCTACATCATTGACCTGGGCAAGACCCTGGGCCACATCGATTCCGCCTTCGCCTTCATCAAGCAGACGGTGGCGCGGGGCGGCTCGGTGCTGTTCATCGGCACCAAGAAGCAGGCCCAAGAGGCCGTCCAGGAACAGGCCATCCGCGTCGGGATGCCCTATGTCAACCAGCGTTGGCTGGGCGGCATGCTGACCAACTTCCAGACCATCTCGCTGCGGCTGCAGCGCCTCAAGGAACTGGAAGAGATGAACCTTGAGGAGTCCGCCGGCAGCGCCTTCACCAAGAAGGAACGGCTGATGATGAGCCGCGAGCGGGACAAGCTGGCCCGCACCTTGGGTGGCATCCGGACCATGTCCAAGCTGCCGGCGGCGGTCTGGATTGTGGACACCAAGAAGGAGCACCTGGCGGTCGACGAGGCCCGCAAGCTGGGCATCCCGGTGGTAGCGATTCTGGACACCAACGCCGACCCGGATGAGGTCGACTACGCCGTGCCCGGCAATGACGACGCGATCCGCGCGGTGGGTCTGCTGACCCGTGTCGTGGCCGATGCCGTGGCGGAAGGCCTGGTGGAGCGCCACTCGATCAAGGAGACCACTGGCGACGAGTCCGAACCACCGGCCGAGCCGCTGGCCGAATGGGAACAGGAACTGCTGGCCGTGGCGGAGACTCCGGTTGAGGCGCCGGTCAAGGCGGCGGCCCCGGTGGCCGATGCCGCCGCGGCGGCTCCGGCTGAAGCTGCGGCTCCGGTTGAAGCTGCGGCTCCGGCCGCCGATGTCGCCCCCGCGGCTCCGGCCGAAGTTCCGGCTCCGGTTGAAGCTGCTCCCGCAGACACGGCGGCGAAGGCTGAAGAGACTTCGGCTCCGGCCGAGGCCGTTCCCGCCGAGGCCCCGAAGAAGGCGGCGGCCCCCAAGCCCGCGGCCAAGGCTGAAGCCAAGGCTGAAGAGCCCAAGGCGGAGGAACCCAAGGCGGAGAAGAAGAAGGCCGAGCCGAAGGCTGAGGAGCCCAAGGCGGAGGAGCCCAAGGCGGAGAAGAAGAAGGCCGAGCCGAAGGCTGAGGAGCCCAAGGCCGAAGAGCCAAAGAAGCCGGCCCCCAAGGCCGAAGCCAAGGCGGAGGAACCCAAGGCGGAGAAGAAGAAGGCCGAGCCCAAGGTTGAGGAGCCCAAGGCTGAAGAGCCGAAGAAGCCCGAGCCCAAGGCTGAACCCAAGGCCGAGGAACCAAAGGCCGAAGAACCGAAGCAGCCGGCTGCCAAGGCCAAGGCCGAGGAACCCAAGGCAGAAGAGCCCAAGGCCGAAGAGCCGAAGGCCGCAGAATCCAAGGCTGACGAACCAAAGGCGACAGCAGCCGAACAGGCCTGATCCGCCCCCACCAGACGAGAGGATTGAACCATGGCGAACTACACCACCGCCGACATCAAGGCCCTGCGCGAAAAGACCGGCGCGGGCATGCTGGACGTCAAGAAGGCCCTGGATGAGGCCGAAGGCGACCAGGACAAGGCACTGGAGATCATCCGGGTCAAAGGCTTGAAGGGCCTGGCCAAGCGTGAAGGCCGGTCGACATCGGACGGCTTGGTGGCCGCCCAGGTGGTTGACGGCGCGGCCGGGCAGACCGGTGTCATGATCGAGTTGAACTCGGAAACGGACTTTGTGGCCAAGGCGCCCAAGTTCATCGCACTGGCCGACCAGGTGCTGCAAGCGGCCACGGCAGCCGGCACGGACGAGGTAGACCAGGTGCTGGCGGCGCCGGCCGGGGCCGAGGGCTCCGTCAAGGACGCCATCGACGCCCTGTCCGCCACGCTGGGCGAGCGGCTGCAACTGCGCCGAGTGGCAGTGGTCAAGGGCGAGGCCGTTGAACTGTACCTGCACCGGACCAACAAGGACCTGCCGCCGCAGGTGGGCGTGCTGGTGGCCACCGACGCCAAGGGCGCGGCCGTGGCGCATGACGTGGCCATGCACATCGCCGCCTATTCGCCCATCTACCTGACCAAGGAAGACGTGCCGGCGGACACGGTGGCGGCGGAGCGGCGCATCGCCGAACAGGCGGCGCGGGAAGAAGGCAAGCCGGAGCAGGCCCTGCCCAAGATTGTGGAGGGCCGCCTGACCGGTTTCTTCAAGGAGAACGTGCTGCTGGAGCAGGCCTTCGCCAAGGACCCGAAGCAGTCGGTGGGCAAGGTGGTGGCCGCCTCCGGCGGTGCAGTGACTGGCTTCGCCCGCTTCCGCGTGGGCGCCTGACGGCCATGGCCGCGGCGCTCCCCACGCCGGACCCGCACCGGCCAACCACCAGGCGGGTCATGCTGAAGCTATCCGGTGAGGCCTTTGGCGGCGGCCAGTTGGGGGTTGACCCGGATGTGGTGGCGGATATCGCCGCCCAGATCGCGGCCGCCGTCAAGGGTTCGGGTGTCCAGGTGGCCGTGGTGGTGGGCGGCGGCAACTTCTTCCGCGGCGCCGAACTGGCGCAGCGGGGCATCGACCGGGCCCGGGCGGATTACATGGGCATGCTGGG
>JAISTN010000209.1 GCA_031272565.1 Bifidobacteriaceae bacterium | reverse complement strand
CTGGACCGTAAACTCGACATCGCGCAGCCCGCCGCGGCCCAGTTTGATCTGGCGGTCCGCCTCCGCCGCCGGCACATGCTCCTCAACCCGCCGCCGCATCGCCTGGGCGTCCTCGACGAAGTTCTCCGAACCAACCGCCGCCCAAACCCACGGCCGGGTCATGTCGTAGTAGGCCCTGCCCAGTGCCTGGTCCCCCGCTGCCGGCCGGGCCTTCAGCAGCGCCTGGAACTCCCAGGTCTGGGCCCACTTGTTGTAATAGGCCCGGTGCGATTCGAGGGTCCGCACCAGCGGCCCGTTCTTGCCTTCCGGGCGCAGGTTCGGGTCGACCTGCCAGATGGCCGGCTCCTTGGCCGGAGCAATGCAGGCCCGCTGCAAGGCGGAAGCCAAGTCGGCCGCCACCGCCAGCGCGTCCGCTTCCGGGATGTCTGGACTGGCCGGTTCCGCCACGTAGACCACATCGACATCGGAAATGTAGTTCAGTTCCCGCCCGCCGCACTTGCCCATCGCAATGATGGCCAGGCGGGCCTGGTGATGGTCCTTGGTCTGAGCCCGGGCAATGGCCAAGGCGGCCTCCAGTACGGCCGTCGCCAAGTCCGCCAGGGCCGCCCCGACCTGCGGAAACAGTTCCACCGGGGTGGGTGAGGCCAAGTCCTGGGCGGCGATCGCCAGCAAGTGGCGCCGGTAAGCCACCCGCAACGGCTCCAAGGCGGCCGAACCGGCCACCGGCATGGCCGCCGCCGGGTCCGCCCCCACCGCCCGCAGCAGTTCGGCCCGCACCGCCCACTGGCCGGGGGTGGGCTCCATCTGGGCCTCCTCGCCGGGCCACTCCCCTGCGCTTTCATCCGGACCCTGGGGGCCCACCCCGGGCAGCACATCCGGTTCCACCATGACGGCCAGGTGCTCCGGGTGGCGCACCAGGTGATCGCCCAAGGCGATGGAACCACCCAGGACCGCCAACAAACGGTCGGCCGCCCGTTGATCGGCCAGGATGACCCCCAGAGTCACCGCGGCCTCGGGCTTTTCCGCAATCCGGACCAACGCCAACAAGGCGCCATCCGGGTCCGCCGCCACCGCGAAGGCGGCCGGGTCCAGGGCCAAGCCCTTGGCGCCCAACTCACCCGCCAACCGGTCCGCCCGGGCGGCATCGGCGAACCCCGCCCTGGCGTAGCTGCCCAGGGCTGAAGCAATCCGCCCGCCTTGCCCCAGTTCCGTCATGCCGCCGGCGCCCCCGCCATCACAGGATGGGCAAGAAGCGTTCCAGTTCGTAGGCGGTCACCTGGGCCCGGTACTCCGACCACTCCTGGCGCTTGTTGCGCAGCACAAAGTCGAAGACATGCTCGCCCAGCGTTTCCGCCGCCAGTTCGGACTGCCCCATGATGGCGGCCGCGTCCGCCAGCGAGGCCGGCAGCGGGTCGATCCCCATGGCCCGGCGTTCGGCATCGGTCAACGCCCAAACGTCGTCTTCCGCCTCCGGCGGCAACTCCAGGTCGTTTTCGATCCCCTTCAGGCCGGCCGCCAAAATGACCGCGAAAGCCAGGTAAGGGTTGGCGGCCGAATCCATGCCGCGGAACTCCACCCGGGCGGTCTGCGGCTTGCCCGGCTTGTACATGGGCACACGCAGCAGCGCCGAACGGTTGTTATGGCCCCAGCAGACGTAGTTGGGGGCCTCCGCCCCGCCCCACAGGCGCTTGTAGGAGTTGACGAACTGGTTGGTGATGAGGCAGAACTCGCGGGCGTAATACAGCACCCCGGCCATGAAGTTGCGCGCCGTCTTGGACAGTTCGTATTCCGCCCCGGCGTCAAAGAAGGCGTTGCGGTCGCCCTCGAACAGACTGAAGTGGGTGTGCATGCCGCTGCCGGGGTGCTCGCCCATCGGCTTGGGCATGAAGCTGGCAAAGATGCCTTCCGCCAGCGCCGCCTCCTTGACCACGGTGCGGAAGGTCATGATGTTGTCCGCCATCGACAAGGCGTCCGCGTAACGCAGGTCGATCTCGTTTTGGCCCGGGCCCGCCTCATGGTGGGAGAACTCGACCGAGATGCCCATCGATTCGAGCATCTCGATGGCGGTGCGCCGGAAGTCGTTGGCGCTACCGCGGGCGGTGTGGTCAAAGTAGCCACCGGAATCCAGCGGCACCAGCGGGTTGGTCGAACGCCCGGTGCCGGACTTGAACAGGTAGAACTCGATCTCCGGGTGGGTGTAGAAGGTGAAGCCCATGTCGGAGGCCTTCTTCAACGTCCGCTTCAGCACAAACCGCGGATCGGCCGGGCTGGGGGCGCCATCGGGCGTCACGATGTCGCAGAACATGCGGGCGGTGCCGTGCCGTTCGCCCTGGAACGGCAGCAGTTGGAAGGTGGTGGGGTCCGGCATGGCCACCATGTCCGCCTCGTAGACCCGGGTGAAACCCTCGATGGCGGAACCATCGAAGCCAATGCCTTCGGCAAACGCACCTTCCAGTTCAGCCGGGGCAATGGCAACAGACTTCAAGATGCCCAGCACGTCCGTGAACCACAACCGGATGAAGTGGATGTCCCGCTCCTCCATGGCCCGCAAGACGTATTCCTGTTGCCTGTCCACTGCTTGTCCTTCCCTTCATTGGGGCGCAATACAACAGGCTCCATCTTGCCTGGCCGGTGTGTCAACAGTGTTACGTACCGCGTGTCGCGCCGGCCTGTCGCGGGCCGGTCCCCCTCGGCCCCTGGGCCGGCCGGGGACGGCCTTCACGCCGATGGCCAGAAGTGGGCCGAATACTTGGCCTGGCTGCCCACACCCGCCACCGAGACGGTCACCTTCAAGACCATGTCCTGGCCGGCATCGGCCGCCTTCACCACGTAGGTCTGGCCGCTCCCAACCAAGGCCGAGCCGCGGAACCAGTGGTAGGCCACCGCCGCGCCGGCCGGCTGGTAGACCACCGCTGCTGTCAACGTCTGCCCCACCTTGGGCGTGCCTTGCACCGTCAAACTGGCAATCCCCAGGACTTGCACATGGTTCGAATACTTGGTGATGGTTTCGCTGCCCTTGGTCACCGTCACCTTGACCACCAGGTCCTGGCCGGCATCGGCCGCCGTCAGTTGATAGCTGGTGCCGCTGGCGCCCTTGATGGTGCTGGTCCCCCGGAACCACAGGTAAGTCACGGTCGCATTGGCTGGCGTGTAGGGCGCAGCCAGGTTCAGGGTCTGGCCCACCGCCGCCGTGCCGGTTAGCTTTGGTGCACCTAAGCTGAGCGGCTCCGGCGCCACGCACTGCACTCCCTCCTGGCCCCGAGCGGCGTTGTACGAGTTCTGCCACAACAGTGCCTTGCCCGGCAGGTTGGTGATCACCCCGTCAATGCCGTAGGTGGCCGCCGAATTCCAGTCACTGGTTGAATCAAGCGTCCAGACAAAGATCTTCAGGCCCGCGGCGTGCATCGCGTTGACCTTGGCCTGGGTCACGCTGCCGGAGGGGTTGATGCCGCTGGCGTGCAACGAATTCGCCTTCGTCACCGGGTCGGACGGCAGCCCCAACACCAGCAACATGGTTTGCAGTTCCGGGTAGAGGCGGTACAGGCCGGTCAGCACCGACTCCTCAAATGACTGGGCGATGATCCGGTCGCGCACCCCGTACTGCTCGATCAGATCACGCACCAAGATCAGCTTGTCGTCCGGCCAAGCCTCCTTGAACTCCAGCAGCATGACGGCGCCCGGTGTGGCAGCCATGTAGGCCAGGACCTCTTCCAGGGTGGGGATCCGCACGTCGGTGTAGACCTCCGGGTGCAGGTGGTCCACCTTCATGGCCTTGACCTGCGCCAACGTCAGGTTGCGGATACTGCCTGAACCATCGGTGGTCCGGTTGACGGTCGAATCATGCAGCAAGACGGGGACGCCATCCTTGGTGTAGTCGATGTCGGTCTCAAACATGTGGGCACCCAGGGCAACCGCCTGTTCGATGGCCACCAGGGTGTTCTCCGGCGCCGAACCCGAATTGCCCCGGTGCGCCACCACCAAACCGGTGTGGTTCGGTTGAACCGGGTCCCCCGGCAGGCAGCCGGCGCCGCCGGTGGCCGGGCCCAGCTTGGTCACGGTGACGCGGTCGAAGCCCACGGTGGAGCCGTCCACCACCAGCCCCAGGACGCCACCGGCGGAACGGGCAAAGGCCGCCGTGCGCAGGACCTCCTGGCCGTTGTAGTAGTAGTTGGCCTGGGTGCCGTGAACCTCGACCACCACGGTGATGTCCTTGCCGGTGCCGGCCGCGGTGGGCGCCGCGCCTTCGTCATGCACCCACCAGTCGTTCTTGGGCGTGCGTTGCGCCAGTTCCACCCCGTTGGAGGCGGTGGAACCGGAGCGCACGATGGCGTGTGACCAGGGGTAGCCACCAGTACGGGCGATGTCGACCACCAGGCCCGCCCACCGGCCCGAACCGTTGACCTTGTCGAAGCGGTAGGTGGCCTCAAACTTGAAGTCGTTCAGGTGCTGGCCAAAGGTGATCCGGACGGCGTCGTACGAACCGCCGGTGCCAACCAGGCGGCCGTTGGCCACAGTCCAGGTGCCGCTATGGACCTGCCAGCAGTTGGGCAGCGTGGTGCCGTCGAAGGTCTCGTCCAGCACCACGGCACCGATGGCGGCCTGGTCCCAGGCTGACGAGTCGCACGGATCGGCCGCCAGGGCCGTTGACGGGTGGGGCTGGGCGGCCAGGCCGCCGGCCGCCACCAGGGCGGCTACGAGCGTGAACTGGCAGAGTTGTCGAGTCTTGGGGAGGCGGTTGATGGGGATCATGGCGTGTTCCTTGGGGGCGCGGGGTTCGGTCAATGGACGCGAGGGGGCTTAGGCGCCATTCTATGGCCTCCTGGGTCTTGGGGCGCCCTCCTCGCCCGAAGTCGTCACCGGGACTTGGTCCAAGGTGGCCACTGCCGGGGCCCCGCTGGCCCGGGTGGTAACGACAGGCTTGCCCGGGGTTGGTTGGGGGACGTTCGGGTGGGGGGACGGCTTGGGCGGGTGGCGGTAGGTTGGTGGGCTTAGGTGGGTGGCGGCTGGCCAGTGAGGTGAACGAGTCTGGGACGGTCTGGCCGGGGATGACCGGGTTGATGGGCTTGGGCGGGTGGCAGCAAGCTGGAGAGAAGACGAGTTTTCGCCCCGGCTGGGTCGGCCCGCGGGACCGTCAAGAGGCAACTGCG
Source organism: Bifidobacteriaceae bacterium (assembly GCA_031272565.1). GTDB lineage: Bacteria > Actinomycetota > Actinomycetes > Actinomycetales > WQXJ01 > JAISSX01. Next base: position 224 of record JAISTN010000209.1, on the reverse strand, counting down.
AGTTTTCGGCGACTTGTGTACGGGTCGGGCCGCGGCGGCGGGCGTTGCCGCCGCCGCCCGGAAGCTGTCCGGAAGCGTTTATGCAGGTCAGAGGCTTGCCGCCGATGGCGGCCTGGGCACCGCGGCCCAGATTTCGGCTGCTGGAGGACTCGACTGCCACAAAACCGCGTGTTGTCTACCACTTTTTGTTTCGCCCAAACCCGGCCTGGCCGTCCCCCACCCAA
>JAISTN010000196.1 GCA_031272565.1 Bifidobacteriaceae bacterium | reverse complement strand
CCGCCCGGACCTTGTCCACAAACGGCATCAACAGGTGAATGCCCGCATCCATGGTGCGGTTGTACCGGCCCAGGCGCTCCACCAGCATGGCGACGGTCTGCGGCACAATCCGGACCGCCTTCTTCAGCACCACGATGACAAAAATCACCAGGGCGACCAACACCACCAAGCCAACAATGGTGCCCGTCGACCACTCTGTACCCTCAAACATGCTGAACTCCTCCGCCGTCTTGCTGACGTCTTGTCTTATCTGACTGCACTATTGCCCTGCTGCACTACTGCGTGCGGGCCTTGACCCGCACCACCGCGGTGGCGCCCTCAATGGCGCCCACCTCCATGACCGAACCGGCCGGCACCGAACCGACACCGCCCTCCAGGCGCGCCGTCCAAACCTCGCCTTCCAGCTTGACCCGGCCGCCGGTAGCGGTCACCGCCGTCACCGCCACGGCCTCCTTGCCCACCAAGGCGGCCGCGCCCGTCTGCGGGTCGCCATCACCCTTGGCCTTCAAGTGGGACAACATGAACGGCCGCACCGCCGCCAGCATCACCAGGCTGACCACCACAAACACGATCACGCAGACCCACCAAGGGGCCCCGAAGGCGGCCGCCGCACAGGCGCCCAAGGCACCCACGGCCAGCATCAAGAAGGTGAAATCGACCGTCATCATCTCGACCACACCCAGCACAAAGGCGCCGCACAACCACCACAGCCACTGCATGTCTTTCACAGCCTCCTTGCTTGCCGGGACGTCACACCATGAAGCCTACAGGCGCAACCCGACGATCGCCTCTCAGCCCGGATCCACCGATTCTCAGCTACCGAGCAGCCCCATCAGGGCTCAGATACGGCAGGCGTGAATCTGCGTCACCAAGATGGCCCGCGCCCCCACCTCATAGAGTTGGTCCATCAACTGGTTGGTCGAATGCGCCGGCACCATGGCCCGCACCGCCACCCACATCTTGTCATGCAGCGGCGACACCGTGGGGCTCTCCAAGCCCGGCGTGATCGACACCGCCCGTTCCACCGCGCTGATCGGCACGTCATAGTCCATCAGGACATACTGGGATGCCACCAGCACACCCTGCAGGCGCCGCGTCAAGACCTCGAACTTGGTTTCGTCCGCCAACGCCTGGTCGCGCCGGATCAAAACCGCCTCCGAGGTCAACAGCGGCTCCCCAAAGACCTTCAACCCGGCCGCCCGCAACGTGGTGCCGGTCGACACGACATCGGCGATCGCATCCGCCACCCCCAACTGAATCGCGCTCTCCACCGCCCCGTCCAAGCGCACCACCGTGGCAGTCACGCCCTGGCTGGTCAGATAGTTGTCCACCAGAATCGGGTAAGACGTGGCCACCCGCTTGCCATCCAGGTCAGCTACCTGCGCCACCGTGCCCGCCGGGGCCGCAAAGCGGAACGTGGAGCCGCCAAAGCCCAACGCCAAATGCTCACGCGCCGCCGCCCCCGAATCGAGCAGCAAGTCCCGGCCGGTGATGCCGCAATCAACCGTGCCGGCCCCCACATAGACCGCGATGTCGCGCGGGCGCAGATAGAAGAACTCGACATCGTTGGCCGGGTCCAGCAAGACCAACTCGCGGGTCTCCCGGCGTTGGGCGTAGCCACAAGCCACCAGCATCTGGATGGCCGGCTCCGACAGTGAACCCTTGTTGGGTACGGCAATGCGCAGCATCTACAGCCTCCGGTAAACCTCATCCAGGGTGACGCCCCGCGCCACCAGCAACAGTTGGGCGTAGTACAGCAACTGAGAGACCTCCAACGCCACCTGTTCGTCCGATTCGTACTCCCCCGCCATCCAGGCCTCGCCGGCCTCCTCCAACAGCTTCTTGCCGATGGCGTGAACTCCGGCGTCCAGCAGTTCGACCGAGCCGGAACCCGGCGGCCGGGACTGGGCCCGCTCCAGCAGTTCTTGGTAAAGCTGATCGAAGGTTTTCACGGCTGGCAACTCTACCGGTCTGGCGCGTTGGCCGCTGCCCGGCGCTACCTGGGCCGGATCACGTCCAGCGTGGCCAGCACCGCCAGCGAAGCCTCATAACCCTTGTCCTCCCGCGAACCCTCCAGGCCGCAGCGGTCCAGCGCCTGCGCCTCGTCATCGCACGTCAAAATGCCAAAGCCCACCGGCTTGGCCTCATCCAACACCACCCGGGTCAAACCATCCGTGACCGACCGGCAGACATAGTCGTAGTGCGGCGTGCCACCCCGGATCACTACCCCCAGCGCCACCGCGCCATCCACACCAGAGGTCCGCAACGCCGCCTGCACACCCACCGGCAACTCAAACGCCCCCGGCACCCGCCACAAGAAGTAGGCCGCGCCCGTATCCCGCAAGGCCCGCACCGCCCCGGACACCAAACCGTCCATCACCGTGGCGTGCCACGACGACGCCACCACGGCGACCCGCCGGCCTTCCCCCCGGACATCGGCCAGCACCGGCGCCCCACTGCCACTCATTGCGCTCCTCCCAACGACAAGTTGTGGCCCATCGCATGGGCCTTGGTGGCCAGGTAATACTGGTTATATTCCGTCACACCCACCTCGATTGGCAAAACCTGCGCCACCGTGATGCCGTGAGCCTTCAAGCCCTGCACCTTGGCCGGGTTGTTGGTCAACAACCGCACCTTGTCCAGCCCCAGTTCGCGCACGATGGCGGCCGCCGCCCCATATTCCCGCCGGTCCGCCGGAAACCCCAGGTCCAGGTTGGCCTGCACCGTGTCCCGGCCCCGGTCCTGCAAAGCGTAGGCGTCAATCTTGGCTTTCAGGCCAATCCCCCGGCCCTCATGACCCGTCAGGTAGATGACCGCCCCACCCTCCGCCGCCACCCGCTCCATGGCGGATTGCAACTGCGGCCCGCAATCACATCGCAGCGAGCCGAAAGCATCCCCGGTCAAACACTCCGAATGAACCCGAACCAAGTCCCCTTCGCTGGCCACCGGCACCAACGCCACGTGTTCCGCCCCGGTGGCCAAGTCCCGGAAGCCCTCCACCCGGAAATCGCCAAACCGGGTAGGCAGGTGGGCCTCGCCCGTCCGCGCCACCCTGGCCGCAGGCGGCGCCGCCGCTACCACCTCCGGCAGGTCGCCGGTCGCCCGGCGCCAGGCGATCAGGTCCGCGATGGTCAACACCACCAGACCCTCCCGCTGGGCCAACTGGCCGGCATCGGCCAACCGCATCATGGTCCCGTTGTCGTTGACCAGTTCCGCAATCGCCGTCACCTGTGTCAAGCCGGCCAGGCGGGCCAGGTCAACCGCCGCCTCCGTGTGGCCCGACCGGTGCAGCACGCCGCCCGGCACCGCCCGCAACGGCAGCACGTGGCCCGGCCTGATCAAGTCACCGGGCCCTGAAGCTGGGTCCGCCAACACCCGCAACGTGCGCGCCCGGTCGGCGGCCGAAATCCCCGTGGTCACCCCCGCCGCCGCATCGACCGTCACCGTGTAGGCCGTGCGCCGCGGATCCTCCGACTTGGGCACCATCAACGGCAGATTCAGCGCGTCCGCCCGGGCGGCCGGCATCGGCGCACACAAGTAGCCAGAAGAATGCCGGATGATCCAGGCAATCCACTCCTCACTGACGTCCTGGGCCGCGATGATGGCGTCGACCTCGTTTTCCCTGGTGGCGTCATCGGCCACCAAGACCGGCCGGCCTGCCCTCAGGGATTCGATCGCTTCCCCAACGGTGCCCGTCCGGATCATGCCGCCACCAGCCTTTCGACATACTTGGCGATCACATCCGTCTCCAAGTTGACCGGGTCACCCAGACGCAGGCTGCCCAACGTGGTACCCGCCAAGGTGGCCGGAATCAGCGACACCCCAAACGCGTCATCGCCCACCCACGTGACCGTCAACGACACGCCGTCGATGGCGATGGAACCCTTCCGGGCGATGTAGCGGGCCAATTCCGGCGGCACCGTGTAGATGTGGTCGTGCCAGTCCGGCCCCTCCTTGACCGCCTTCAGGCGGCCCACCCCGTCGACATGCCCCTGCACGATGTGGCCGCCCAAGCGGCCATCGACGCGCATCGCCCGCTCCAGGTTGACGGGTGCCCGCACGCCCAGGCCGCCCAGCGTGGTCAACTGCAGCGTCTCCCGCATCACGTCCGCCCGGAAGACCCGGCCCTCTACCTCCGTCACGGTCAAGCAGACCCCGTTGACCGCCACCGACTGGCCGGGCAACGTGCCTTCCGTCACCACCGGACCCTCGATCCACAGGGCCGCGCTGGTGGCTGGGCTGGGCTCCGGGTCCGTCCCTGGGCCCGCGCCTGGGCCGCCCCGCTCCAAACGGGTCACCCAACCGACCTCTTCGACAATGCCCGTGAACACTAGACGGCCTCCCTTTCGGCGTGAATGAAAACATCGGCCCCCAACTGGGTGGCCTCCTTGGTGCGCCAACGCGGCGCCTGGCCCAGACTGCCCACCCCAAACGGAGCGGTCGACTTGGTGCCCTCGCCCAACAGAGTCGAGGCGATGTAGGCGTGAATCGAATCGACCAACCCCGCCTGCAGGAAGGCCGCCGCGATCGTGGCTCCCCCCTCGATCAAGAAGTGGCGCACCTCCCTGGCCTGCAACGCCCGCACCACGTCGTGCGGATTGTGCGTCCGGAAATGCAACACCTGCCCCCCCGGGCCGTTGACCGCCGCCTGGGCCGGGATGTCACGCTGCCCAATCACCACCCGCAGCGGCTGATGCTCCATCAGGGCCCCATCCGCCCGCCGGGCCGTCAACTGTGGATCATCCAGCAGCAGCGTCCCCGTGCCCACGCCAACCGCATCGACCGCCGCCCGCACCCCATGGGCGTGCGCCCGCGCCGCCTCGCCCGTGATCCACTGCGAAGTCCCATCCACCGCCGCGATGTAGCCATCCAGCGTGGTCGCCTGCTTCAACGTCACCAGCGGCCTGCCATGGGTGACCGCGAACAGCCAAGCCGGGTTCAGATCCGCCGCCCGGTCCGGGGCCACATCCGGCACCACCCCAACCCGCCTGGCCAGCAGGTAGGCCCCCCCGCCCTGCGCCACCGGGTTCGGGTCGCTCATCGCGTACACCACCCGGCCCACGCCTGCCTCCGCCAACGCCTGGGCGCACGGGCCCGTCCGGCCCTGGTGGTTGCACGGTTCCAGCGTCACCCAAGCCGTCGCCCCCGCCACGTCATGGCCCCGCTTAGCCGCGTCCTGCAGTGCCTCCACCTCCGCGTGGGGACTGCCCGCGCCACGGTGAAAACCCTCACCCAGCCAGGCGCCATCGGCCGCCGTGATGACACAACCCACCCGCGGGTTGGGGCCGTGCAGCGGTCCAAGCGCGGCCAAATCAAAGGCGCGGTCCAGCGCGTCCATGGTTCTCCTCCCATCCGGACTATCACCGTCGGTTCTGGGGTTCCACCAGATCAACCCGTACCACGACGGGCTCGCGGACTATCACCGCCGGTTCGGGCTTGCACCGATCCCGGAAACCAACAGCCCAAGATTATGCCATGGGCAACCGGGCGATGGCTTCTTCGATGGCAGCCGTGGGGTCAACTGGCGTACCGCAGATGGTGCCCGCCGGAATGCAGTTGACGTCGTCTTCGTCACACACCGCCGGCTCGGTGTACGGGTCCGCCTCCGGCAGATCGGCGATGTGCTCCACCGTTTGGCCGCTGTCCGCCGCCTTGATCGACACGGTCGTATCGACCAGCACGTGGTTCACCCACGAACCATCCGGCGTCACCAGGTTGACCCCATAGCGGCCGATGTAATCGACCGCGATGATGTACTCCACCTGGTCCAGGCTGGTGGGGATCAACTCCGGTGCCAACGTGGCCGTGGGGCCAATCAACAGCCGCCGGCCCGCCAGGATGTTGCGTGGGCACATACCCGTGGCATAAGAAATCACCGCCACCTTGCCGGCCTTGGCTGTGCCCAGCACGGCGATGTCCGAATCGAACAGCGGCATGGTGGTCTGGTAGTCCGGCTGCGGGTGATCATGCAGCCAGGCCGCCGCCTCCAGCGCCTGCCCGATGTCGAATGGGCTGGCCACGTAGGACGGCACTTCGGCTTGGTCTTGGCCACCGCTGGTGCCGGCTGGGTCAGTAGAAGTGCTGGTTGCGGTGCTGGTGGCGGGGACCGTCGAAGGCGGCGGGCCCACCTCGATGGTAAAGAACTCCTGCGCCTGGCAAGCCGGGCCCGTGGCATAGACAAAGGCCAGGCCCTGGGCCAACCCAGTCACGCTGCCATCCTCAGCCAAGGCGATGGTGCCCTCGGGTTCCTGCAGCGACACCACCCAGTTGACCTGATCGGCCCCGGGGCAGCCCTGATCGGCTGTCAGTTTGGCCGTGTAGCCCGGCCACAGCACCACCGCTTCTGCATGCTCGATGATGTCGGTGGGGCCGGTCAAGGTGGAGACCTGCGTGACGGTCTGGTCTTGTGGTTG
>JAISTN010000179.1 GCA_031272565.1 Bifidobacteriaceae bacterium | reverse complement strand
GTTCCAGCACCTGGGCTTCCAGTTCCAGGTCGCGGAAGCCGTGGGCGCTGGGTGAACCGGCCGTGGGCAGGGCGTCTAGGTACTTGGCGGAGGCGTACTTGGCGACCTTGAGGCAGTATTCGGCGGAAGTGCCGCCTATCACCACCGCCAGGTGATAGGGCGGGCAGGCGGCGGTGCCCAGTGTCCGGATCTTTTCATCCAGGAACGCCATCATCGAGTCGGGGTTCAGGATCGCTTTGGTTTCCTGGAACAGGAAGCTCTTGTTGGCCGAGCCGCCGCCCTTGGCCATGAACAGGAACTTGTAGACGGCCTCATGGCCGGGGGCCGTGTCGGCGTACAACTCAATCTGGGCGGGCAGGTTGGTGCCGGTGTTCTGTTCTTCCCAGGTGGTCAAAGGCGCGTTCATGGAGTAGCGCAGGTTGAGGCGGGTGTAGGCGTCGTAGACGCCCTTGGACAGGGCCAGCTCGTCGGGGCCCTCGGTCAGGACGTGCTGGCCGCGTTTGCCCATCACGATGGCGGTGCCGGTGTCCTGGCACATTGGCAGCACACCGCCGGCGGAGATGCAGGCGTTCTTCATCAGGTCCATGGCCACGAACTTGTCGTTGGGGCTGGCTTCCGGGTCCAGCAGGATGCCGGCGAGTTGGCGCAGGTGCGCCGGGCGCAGGTAGTACGCGATGTCATGCATGGCGGTTTCGGCCAGCAACTCCAGGGCGGCCGGGGCCACACGCAGGAAGGTGGTGCCATCCGGCCCCGGGACGGTTTCGACGCCTTCGGTGGTCAGTAGGCGGTAGGGCGTGGTGTCCGCGCCGGTGGGCAGCATGTCTTCATAGAGGAACTCGGCCATGTCACTCCTTGGCTGTGGTCTGGGTCTTGTGGTCAATCCTCCCACGGGCAGGCTGGGGGGAACTGGGCCCGCTGGGTGAGAGGGGAATTGGGCGCGCGGCGTGGGGCCAGGCGGGCCCTGGGGATGGACCTGGATCCCGGGCCGGGAATAGATGGGATGACTTTGGTGTTGGACCCCGTGTTAGCGATCACTTGAACACAAGGAGCACACAACTAATGCGTACCAACAAGCTCAAGGCCAGCCTGGCGCTGGGCCTGACTCTGCTGGTGGCTGGCCCCAGCGCCATGGGCCTGGCTTTGGAGCCACAAGCCGACCAAACGGTCGTGGCCGGCCAGGATGAGCAAGCGACCACCTCCCAAGACGAGCTGGCGGCGGCCGAATCCGACGCCACTGCGGGCACCGAGAACACCGTTGGCACCGAGGGCGCCGGCGACTTGACGGTTGTCGAAGAAGAGACGACCGAGGACCAGACGGTCACCGAGGGCGAAGACACGCCGGAAGGCGAAGTGACGCCGGACGCGGAGGAGACGCCCGATGGCGCTACGACGGAAGAGCCCGCCGCCACCCCTGAGGCCGGCGGCACCACCGAACCGGCCGTGACCCCGCAGCCGTTGCCGGCGCCCGCGCCGGAAGCCGACCAGAGTGGCGTTGGCCCGATCCTGCCGGAGGCCGATGTGACGGGCCCGGTCTACGGCCCCGAAGCCGGCATCACCACGACCATCGACGGCTCGATCGACTATTCGGACGAGGGCATGATTGGCGTGCAGGTCGACAAGCCCGGCCCCAACACCTGGCTGCTGCGTCCCTGGGACGGCGTCAACAACCTGTCGATCGACTTCTACTACACCATCCACAACGCCTCGGACACCGACCGTGACGTGATCGGTTACTCCTATTCCAGCAGCGCCGGTGCGGACAACTGCGGCGCCGACCGGAATGACTCGGTGTGGCACGTGCCGGCCGGCGGTCAGGTGCCGGGCGCTCTCAACTTCATCGAGTGCTGGGGCCTGACCCAGGGCGATTCGATGCAGGGCACCGTCTGGGTCTTCGATGCGGCCGACATGGCCGAGGTTGAGGCCAACACCGGCCGCCCGGTGACCGGCGCGTTGGCCAGCAAGGCGTTGGCCAGCCTCACCGTCTACTACCTGAGCGAACTGCCCGATGGCGAAGACACTCTGGTGGTTGAAAACACCGATGCGATGATGCTTGACGACCAGGAGTACACCCCAGGCATGCGGCTGTCCGTTGGCCAGCACGAACTGGCCTTCGAGGTGGCAAACGACGGCCTGGTCGACCAGGGCGAACTGGTCTCCGTCACCGAGGGTGTGGAGTGCTTCTCCGACGGTGCGTTGGAGGTGGGCGAGGCCCTGCCGTGCGTGGCCACGCTGGAGATTGAAGACGACACCGTGATTGACGGCATTGAGTTCACCCTGCAGTCCGTGCAGAACATCAATGGGAACGGCATTGGCGCCTTGGCCTACGGTGACCCGATCACCGTGACCGTGCCCGTGCTGGTGCTGGGCCCCAACGCCGAAATGCCGGGCGAAAACCCGGGCACTGAGGATCCGGGTACTGAAGAGCCGGGCACTGAAGAGCCGGGTACTGAAGAGCCGGGTACGGACCAGCCTGGCACTGAGGATCCGGGCGCCGAAGAGCCGGCCCAGGGCAACGACAACGGCCAGGGTGGGACTGGCGCCGGGGACACCGGTGCTGACCAGACGGCCGATCAGTCCACCGATCAGTCCACCGGCCAGGCCGCCGCGGTGCCGGCCGAAGACCTGCCCTTCACCGGGGCCGGCGACGTGATTGGCGCCGCCTTGGCCGGGGCCGGCCTGCTGGCCGCCGGCGGGTTGATGGTGCTGGTGCGCCGCCGGGTTGGGGGCAAAGCCTGATCCAGGCGCAGTACTTGATGGCGTGGGGCCCGGAACCTTTCCAGGTTCCTGGCCCCCCGGCCGTTAACCACCTCACCGGTCAAACCGCAGGTCAGGGGCGCGCCGCGCCTCGCTGCCGCGCCGCCACCGCCGCACCGCCTCATGGCCGCGCACCGGCGGCGGCCCCGGAACGGCATCCGGAGGCCGCCCACCGCGCATAGAATTGCTCCCATGTCTGTGTGGCGCAAGGTGTTTTGGCTAACCGCTCTTGGCGGCTCGGCCGCCGCGGCGGCCAGTGGTTGGAAGTGGCAGAAGCGTTGGGGCACCACGGTGGCGGAACAGACCCGGCCCATGCCTGGGGACGAGTTGGTCCCGCTGACCCGTTTCCAGACCACGCGCGCCATCGGCATCGACGCCCCGCCGCGCAAGGTCTGGCCCTGGCTGGCCCAACTGGGGCAGGACAAGGGTGGTTTCTACAGCTACGACTGGCTGGAAAACCTGGTGGGCCTGGACATCCACAGCGCCGATTCGATCAACCCGGCGTGGCAAGACCTGAAGCCGGGCGATGATGTCCACCTGGCGGATCCCATTGCCCTGAGGGCCGCGGTGGTGGAGGCGCCGCACGTGCTGGTGCTGCACGGCGATGATGAGGGTTCGGCCCCCATGCCAATGGACTTCAGTTGGTCCTTTGTGCTGGAAACCGAGGGGCCCACCGGCTCGCGCCTGGTGGTGCGGGAACGCTACGGCTGGGTCAAGCCGTGGGTGGGCGGTGTGGTCCGCTTGGTCAGCGGCGTCGCCTGGCTGATGACCCAGAAGATGCTGCGCGGCATCAAGACCCGGGCCGAGGCCGCCGGTTGATGCCGCCGGCTGCCGGCAGCGAAGTCCCTGGGCGGGCGGGCAAGGTCCTGTTGGCGGCCCCCCGCGGCTACTGTGCCGGGGTGGACCGGGCCGTGGTGACGGTGGAACAGGCCTTGGAGTTGTACGGGCCGCCCATCTACGTGCGCAAGGAGATTGTGCATAACAAGCACGTGGTGGACGCCTTGGCGGGCCGCGGCGCGGTCTTTGTGCAGGAACTGGACCAGGTGCCGCCTGGGGCACGGGTGGTGTTCTCCGCCCACGGGGTTTCGCCTGCGGTTCGGGCCCAAGCTGTCGCCCGGGGCTTGGTCACCATTGACGCCACCTGCCCCCTGGTGACCAAGGTGCACCACGAGGTGGGCCGGTTCGCGGCCCAGGGTTATTCGATTGTGCTGATTGGGCACGCCGGCCATGAGGAGGTTGAAGGCACGGCGGGTGAGGCCCCAGGCCACATCCAGGTGATCGATTCGCCGGCTGAGGCCGATGGCGTGGTGGTGCCAGATCCGTCCAAGGTGGCCTACTTGACCCAGACCACCTTGTCGGTCGATGAAACCAAGGCCACGGTGGCCCGCCTGCGCCAGCGTTTCGAGCGGCTGACCGATCCGCCCAGCGACGACATCTGCTACGCCACCCAGAACCGGCAGGGGGCGGTCAAGCAGATTGCGCCCCGCTCGGACGTGGTGATCGTGGTCGGTTCGGCCAACTCGTCGAACTCGGTCCGCCTGGTGGAGGTGGCTTTGGATCACGGCGCCCGGGCGGCTCACCGGGTGGATGGCCCATTGGAGATCGACCCGGCCTGGTTGGAGGGCGCGGCCACTGTTGGCCTGACCAGCGGTGCTTCGGTCCCGGAGGAACTGGTGGCGGCGGTGCTGGCCCGGTTGAACGCCTTGGGCTTCACGGAGGTGGAGGAGGTGGTGGCGGCATCGGACGCTTTGGCCTTTGCCCTGCCCCGGGAGTTGCGCCTTGACCTGGCGTCGGCGGGTCGGCCCACCGGGCCGTTGCCGCACCGGGCCTGAGCGTTCAGGCCCCCGCCCAGGTGCCGCCAAGTAGAGTTAAGGTCCGTGGCTTTAACCATCGGCATCGTCGGCTTGCCCAACGTGGGCAAGTCCACCCTGTTTAACGCGCTGACCAAGAACCAAGTGCTGGCGGAGAACTATCCGTTCGCCACCATCGAGCCCAATGTGGGGGTGGTGCCGCTGCCGGATGACCGCTTGGAGGTGTTGGCCAAGCTGTTTCATTCGGCCAAGATCGTGCCGGCCACGGTCAGCTTTGTGGACATCGCGGGGATTGTGAAGGGTGCCTCCCAAGGCGAGGGTTTGGGCAACCAGTTCCTGGCCAACATCCGGGAGGCGGACGCGATTTGCCAGGTCATCCGGGTGTTTGACGATCCGGACATTGTCCACGTGGAGGGCCGGGTGGACCCGGCGGCGGACATGGAGACCATCAACACGGAGCTGATCCTGGCGGACCTGCAGACGCTGGACAAGGTGATTCCGCGCCTGGAGAAAGAAACCAAGATCAAGCGGGGCGACCCGGCCCAGTTGAAGGCGGCCGTGGCGGCCAAGGACTTCCTGGACCAGGGCACCACGCTGTATGCGGCGGCCAAGCAAGGGTTGATCGATCCGGCGCCGCTGCGCGAGTTCGCACTCATGACGGCCAAGCCGTTCTTGTACGTTTTCAACGCCGATGACGCCGTCTTGGGTTCCCCGGAACGGTTGACCGCGCTGCGGCAGATGGTGGCCCCGGCGGAGGCGATCATCATGGACGCCAAGTTCGAGTCCGATCTGATTGACCTGGATGAGGCCGATGCCGCCGAGCTGCTGGCGGAAACCGGCCAGACCGAACCGGGGTTGGCCACGCTGGCGCGGGTTGGTTTTGACACTCTCGGCTTGCAGACGTTCCTGACCGCTGGGCCCAAGGAGTCCCGGGCTTGGACCATCCGGAAGGGTTGGACGGCGCCGCAGGCGGCCGGCGTGATCCACTCCGACTTTGAGCGGGGCTTCATCAAGGCCGAGGTGGTCTCTTACGGTGACCTGGTGGCCCTGGGCTCGGTGGCCGAGGCGAGGGCGGCCGGCAAGCTGCGCATGGAAGGCCGCGACTACGTCATGTGTGACGGCGACGTGGTCGAATTCAAGTTCAACGTCTAACTGCAGTTGCCAGTCTTTGGGGCGGACGTCGCCGTTATTCTCCGTGTGGTCTGGCGACACCGGGAGCCGTGCCCAGGCGACCAGAAGGTAAGGTCAGGTGGCACCGTTAGCCGTAGATTTGCGAATGTGTGCCGGCCATGATCAGCACGCCGACTGCCACCGTTGACCCGTCCTGGCTGGTCTCGGCGACCACGTCGAATACGATGCGCAAATCGCCACCCGCCGCGATTGAGAATGCCCCTGCCCAGGCGCCAGCCAACGCATGGACACGAAGCAGTGGAGCATTGAGGTCGTCCAGGGCCGTTTGCAGGGTTGCTTTGACCTTTTGCTGTTGCTTGGCCGTCAGATGCCTGAGACTCTTGCTGAACTGTTTGGTGGCTTCAAAACGGGCGATGACTGGGACTGCTTCAGCCATGGGCGGCGGGTTCGTAGGCGGCGATGCTGGCCGCGTCCGTCAGCGGAACCGCTTGACCGGCACGGTATTCGGCTAGGGCTTGGGTCCGTACTGCCTGGTACTTCGGCAAGGGCACCAGGGAACCGTCGTCGACAATTATGGGCGCCCCGTTGATGAACCGGCGCAGTTGGTTGGCGATCACGGCCGACAAGGTCAGGCCAAGGTCTTCGGCGCGGCTCTTGGCCGCAGCTTTGACCGCGGAGTCGATGCGGATGGTCAACGTTGTTTGCGTCATACAAACAATGTTAGTGCAGCACCGCCGCCGAGTCTGCGGGCCTCATTGGCTCGCCCAAGGTGCGAAGCGTTGGGCCCCGGTCGCACCGGAGAGCAGCCAGTTGGTTGGGGGACTCACTAAGCGGTGGCTAGGTGCCAGGCTGGTCAGCCGGGGGGCACGGCGCCTGGCAGGTTGGTGGCGGTCAGGATCGCCAGTTCAGGGAGGTGG
>JAISTN010000149.1 GCA_031272565.1 Bifidobacteriaceae bacterium | reverse complement strand
CTGCGGGAACTGCCGGCCGCCGTCAAAGAGGTAGGCCACCAGGTGCCGGTCTTCCTGGACGGCGGGGTCATGCACGGCATCGACATCGTGGCCGCCATCGCCTTGGGCGCCAGCGGCGTCTTCCTGTCCCGCGCCTACCTGTATGGCCTGATGGCGGGAGGCGAACGCGGCGTCGACCGGGCCAACCAGTTGCTCCAGGAGCAGTTGCTGCGGGCCATGGCCTACCTGGGCGTGACCAGGCTGGACCAGCTACAACCAGGTCACGTCCGCCTGCCCCCGCCTGGGGACTAGTCTGCTGCTATGACAGCCGCCGATGCCGTGTCAGCCCTGGACCGGGAAGCCGTCGACAGCTACATCGCCGCCCAGCCGCCAGCGAGACATGAGTCACCTTGGGGAGCCGCGCCGGGCCTGTTCAGGACCCGGCCGGGCTGCCGGAGGCTTCAGCCTTGGTGAAGACTAGGTCCATGGAGGGGGTGTTTTCGCCGATCGCCTCACCTGGGATGCTGACCGTCACGCTGTTTTCGCCCAGAGTGCCGTTCAGGGTCAGCCCTTCCGGGTCGTCAAAGGTCAACTTGGTGCCGTCCAAGGTGTAGGAACTGGTGCTCGCTTCTTCCCCCGGCAACGTGAAGGTCACCGTGGCGCCCTTGTCCTGGAACTCCAGCACCCACTGCGCATAGTCCTGCCCGGCGTCCACCTGCTGCAGTTCGGCCAGGGTGTAGGTCCGGCCGTCCACCGTCATGGAACTGAAGTTGTAGGTGCCGTCCAGGCCGCCGTGGACCTGGGAGCAGCCGGCCAGCGCCAAGCCGGCGGCCGCACCGGCCGCCAACGCCCACCGCAACTTGGAACGCATCACGGCTTCAGTCTACGTGGCACGGCCCAGCGCCCGCTTCTCACAGGATCAGCGCCACACCGCCGATGGCGGCCGCCACACAGGCCACCGCCATGCCGGCCGCGTAGCCGGCGGCTCGGGCCAGGCGGCCCAGGCCTGAAGGCTCGGCCACCCCGGCGGCCCCGGCCGGTGGCGCCGGCCGGTCGCTTGGGGCCCTCCGGCCCTGCCCTTCCGGCCCTTCGGGTCCGCCCGGCAGAGTCACCAAACTCCCCAACATGATGCGGGCGGTCTCCACGCTGGCCGTCGAAAAGGTGGTGAAGCCACCCAGCAGGCCGGTGCCCAGCGCGGCAAAGTAGGCCTGGTCGGTGACCGCTCCGCCAGATTCGGCCACCGCAAAGGCCGCCCAGAGTGCCCCCAACAACGCCGAACCAGTCAGGTTGACCACCCAGGTGCCCAGCGAGTAGTACCGCCGCGGCCAGCGCTGCCCCACCGCGCGGTCCACCCAGAAGCGCAGGCCAGACCCGACGCCGCCGCCCAGGGCGACCAAGACAATCCACTGGCCCACCGTCACTGGACAGCCCTCCCGCCAGTCCCGCCAAGCGGGCCGGCCCCGGCGGCGCCCGGACCCCCAGGTGCCTTGCCCTGGGCGCGGACCCTGGCCCGGCCCACCTGCCCGCCCCAGACCAGGCCAAAAGCGGCCAAGGCGGTGCCCACCACCAGTGTCACCACCAGGTAGAAGGCGTACATCAACCCGTCGCCCCATGCACTCCCGGCCGCTTCGCCGGTCTCCAGCCCGGTACGCAGCACCCGCCACGCCCCTGGCAGCGCCAAAGCCGAATAGGTGGTGTAGCCGCCCAGCAGCCCCGTACCCACGGTTAGGCGGACCGCCCGCCGCCGTGCGACATCGGGCCCCAGCGCCGCCAAGTAGCCCAGCAACACGCCCAGAGCCAGCGACCCAGTCAGGTTGGCGCATAAGACGGGCCAGTCCCAGGTTCCAGCCGGCACCAGCCAGCTCAACACCGCCCGCAAGCCGGCGCCCACGGCGCCGCCGGCCGCCACTAAGGCGGCCTCCCTGGCCAACCCCCGTCTAACGGTCACCGGCCTTGTCACCTCCCGGCGCCTGCCGCGCCCAACTCAAGGCTTGGACTCATGTCTTCCTGGCGGCGGCGGAGCCGCCCGCGAGCGGCCCGCTGCCTTGTCCGGCGCTCCCACCAGGGCACGTCACCTTGAGATCCGCCTGCTGCTTGGCGTGTCATCTCATCACCGGTTGCCTCACCATTGGGAGTTCGAATCACCTCGTAGGAGGTGGATTGTGTCTCTCTGGCGGATGCGGAGCCGCCGGCCAGCGTCCGGCTGCGTTCTCAGGCTCGCCCACAGGGGCCCACCTTGAGGGCAGCCCTCGGCTTTGCGGGACATCTCACCACCGCCTTCCTCGCCAGCGTTGCGGGAGTTTGCATCATCTCTTAGCGGGCCTTCTCAAGCTGCGCGTAGCGATGCTGGCGGGCATGCCAACCGTCCTTCGACAGTTGGAGGGCCGATTGGGCGTCGAACACCTCGGTCAAGATGCGCCCGCCGGGCAGCCACAGCCACGATGGATCAAGCAGCACCGGCGGGCCGTCCGGGTCTTCACCCTTCTTCATGCCCAAGTCCAGCAGCACCGCGTGCTGGTAGCCGTAGCGGCGCTTGGTCTGGTCCAGACGGTTGACCTCTGCGCTCAGGTCCGGTACGCCGTGGGTCTTCAGTTCGATCACCAGCAGGTTGTCGAACTGGCCGGACAGCCCCCGGTGGTGAATTGAAATGTCGACCGGCCGCAGTGCCGGGTCGGGTTCATCCGGCCGCGGTCCCAGCGCCAACGTGCCATGGCCCACCCGGTTGTACTCCACGTCCACGTCCCACGACCGTTCATATTCGGTCCGTAGCCGCCATCCCAACTGGTTCGCGATGACGCGTTCCGAAGCCGGCAGGGGCAGGCGGACGGACTCAAGGAGCGAGTATTCGTCAAGAATCAGCGTGACCAGGGCGGTTCGCAACCGCGCTTCTATATCGATGTAGGACATGTGCGCACTGTAGCGCACCGACATTACGGACCCCTTTGGCCGGCCGGCCGCCAAGCCAGCCCGGGTTGCCACGCCCGTGTAAAGCGAGTCGTCAGGTGGGACGGTTCCCAGGTGACGAACCCCGCTGACCTGCCCAAACGCTGCCAGCAACCGCCCACTCCCGGGCTCGTCAGGTGGGGACGGGTCCGAGGTGACGACTTCCAGGGCACCACCGGCCGCGGGTTGGCCACCCGGGTCCAGGTCCAAGGTGGCCACTTTCAAGGCCCCACCGACTTGGGGTTGGCCACCCGGGTCCAGGTCCCAGGTGGCCACTCCGAAAGACCCGCTGGCCCCGGGGTTGGCCCCCCGGGTCCAGGTCCAGGGTGGTGTCGACAGGCTTGTCGGTGGTTGGGTCAGGGGACGGGTTGGCCTGGGACTACGAGGGTTGGCTGGCCCTGGTGGTAACGACGAGTTGGCTTGGTAGTTGGGTGGAGGGACGGGTGGGCCAGGTTTGGGCGAAACAGAAAGTGGCAGACAACACGCGGTTTTGTGGCAGTCGAGGCCTCCAGTAGCCGAAATTTGGGCTGCGGCGCCCAAGCCGCCATCGCCGGCAAGCCTCTGACCTGCTGGGACGCTCCTGGCCTTTGATTGGGCTTACTGGCCTGGGCTTGTCCGCGCCACAAAACCGGCCGTTGTCTGCCACTTTCAGTCCCCAACCCTTGAACCC
>JAISTN010000119.1 GCA_031272565.1 Bifidobacteriaceae bacterium | reverse complement strand
AAGTCCTCGAAAACTCGCAGTTGCTTCGCCGTCCCGGCCAGCCCGGCACCACCGGGGACCTTCAGAGCGATCCTGGTCAAAACCGGACCCAAGACTGACCAGAATCGGCGTGAAGGTCCCCGGCCAGGCCTGTCATGGTCATGCCATCGTCATGCGGAGAGACTTCCGGTTGCCGACGGGACGGAACCGACCCATGCGGAGAGACTTCTGGTAGTCCAGGAGCCGTTATCTGCCGTGCGGAGAGAGTTGCTGCAGTTTCAGGCCCGAAAAACTACCGGAAGTCTCTCCGGATCGACTGGAAGGGACCCAGAACTACCGTAAGTCTCTCCGGAATGCCCGACGCCGCCCTGTGGACTACCGGAAGTCTCTCCGGATCGACTGGAAGGGGCCCAGAACTACCGCAGGTCTCTCCGGAATGCCCGATGCCGCCCTGTGGACTACCGGAAGTCTCTCCGCATCGACTGGAAGGGACCCAGAACTACCGTAAGTCTCTCCGGAATGCCCGACGCCGCCCGCGGACTACCAGAAGTCTCTCCGCAAGTGCCGGTGCCGCCCATCATCCCAGGCCAGTCGTCGCAGACTCAATGACCCATGAACCTGCCGTCAACTGCCAAAGTCGACCAGCCCAGGCGTCCCAAGCCAGTCGTCACAGACCTAATGACCCGTGAACCTGCCGCTGCCAACCGAGAAAGCCGCGTGGGCTCCCGGTCGCGGGTGGCGATCTGGTCAACTGCGAGTTTTCGGCGACTTGTGTACGGGTAGCACCCGATGTCGGCCGCCAACCGGCCCGTTGAGCCAACCGACGACATCGGCGGCAAGCCGCTGACCTGCACAAACACATCTTGGCTCCCCTTTGAGGTGCGGCGGCAACGCCGGCCGCCGCGGCCCGACCCGTACACAAGTCCTCGAAAACTCGCAGTTGCCGCTGGCTGGCTCCCCGCCTGCCCCCGGTCACGTCACGGACTCGACTTCTCATCAACCCGCCGTTAGCCGCCCAAGCCCGCCAACCCCCTCATCCCCGGCCAGACCGTCCCAGACCAGGTGACCCGCTAGCCTGCCGTCAACCGCCCAGGCCGCCGAACCCGGTCATCCCCGGCCAATCCGTCCCAGACCCGTCCATCCACCGACCTTTCGTCGCACACCGAAGGCAGACTCACCCCTACTGGGTGGCCACCTTGGACCTGGACCCGGGTGGCCAACCCAGGGGGTCAAGAGTCCAAGCAGTGGCCACCTTGGACCTGGACCCGAGTGGCCACTTCCCGCTCGCGAACGTTCGTCACCTGGGACCCGTCCCCGCCTGACGAGCCCGGAAGCAGGCGGGGGCGGATGGCGTTAGTGCAGGTCAGCGGGGGTCGTCACCTGGGACCCGTCCCCACCTGACAAACCCCGGCGGCAGGCCGTCAGGTCACCAGCCGGTGGCCATGACCTTGGCGGCGGCGAACTGGCCGCCGCCCTTGGACTGGTAGTAGTACAGCACCCGCGTACTGTCGTTGCGGCCCACGATGTCCGCCAGGCCGTCGCCGTTCAGGTCGGCGCCGGCCGCCAGCGTGAACGCCCCCCAGCCCCGGCCCACCGGCAGCGGCGACTGGAAAGAGCCGTTGCCCTTGCCGAAGTAGGCGTACAGCACACCGGACGCATTGACCGACAAGATGTCCGCCTTACCGTCCGAGTTCAAGTCACCGGCGGCGTAGAGCGAGAAGCCGGACCAGCCGTGCCCCACTTCGAGGCGGCCGGGCAAGAACCCGCCCTTGCCGTTGCCGGCGTAGAGCCACAGCTTGCCGTCCGTGTCGATGGCCAGCATGTCGTTGGCGCCGTCGCCGTTCAGGTCCCCGGCCGGCACAATCCGATAGTTTGACCAGCCGCGCCCGGCCTGGACCCGGGCGGCCAGGCCGCCGCTGCCGTTGCCCTTGTAGAGCCACATGGCGCCAGCCGTATCAACCGTGATGACATCCGCTTTCTTGTCGCCATCCCAGTCCCCCGGGCCAAACACGCGCGCACCGCTCAGGCCGCTCGACAGCGGCACCTTGACAGCCAACAGTGTGCCGTCGCCTTTGGACGGATGCAGGTGCAAGGCCCCGCTAGAGGCCACCACCGCCAAGACCTCGCCCTTACCGTCGCCCGTCAGGTCCGGCGACAACGTGAACGTCTCATACTTCACCACCGGCGGCTGGACCACCGCCGGGACCGTGTGGCTGGGCAGGTTGACGCAGGCCGTCTGATAATCCGGGTGCGAGCCGCACAGGCGCACGTAGACGGCCTGGGCGGCATCGGCGGCAGTCAACAAATAGGTGCCCGATGTCGCGCCCGCCACCGCCGTGCCGGCCCGGTACCACTGGTAGGTCAAGGTGGCATCGGCCGGCACCGTGGTGACGCCAGCCACCGTGGCGGTGGCGCCCACCACCCAGTCCGGCCCATACACCGTGGGCTCACTCAGCTCGACCGCCCGGGTGGGCTCCCCCACCGCCACCGTGACCGGCTGGGTGCAGGCCACCGGCACTTGGTAACCGTCCAGTTTGGCGGTCACGCAAGCCCAGACCGGCTGGCTGGCATCATCCGCCACCAGGTAGTAGGAAGGCCCCTGCACGAAGGCAATCGGCATCATGCCGCGATACCACTGGTATTCCAGGGCGGCCCCGGCGGGGCTGGACCCAGCGGCCACACTCAGCACCGACCCGGTCGCCGCCGTGCCGCTCAAGGTCAGACCGTTCAAGACCAGATCTCCCGCTGCCACCCAGACGCTGGCCGTGGCCACGGAGGTTTCGTAGCCGGCCCGCGTGGCGGTCACAATCACGCTCACCCACCGGCCCGCCGCCGTGCCCGGCGGGGTGTAGCTGGCGCCGGCAGCGCCCTCCACCACCGCGCCGCCCACCAGCCACTGGTAGCTGACCGCGGTGTTAGCCGGCGTCACCGTGGCGGTGGCCGTCACCGGGCTGCCCACCCGGCCGGCGCCGCTGAGCGACACCGCGGCCGTGGTCTGGCCGGCCTGGACCGTGACCGGCGCCGAGGTCACCGTGGTGGCCGCATAGTTGGCGGCGCTGCTGGGCGGTGTGACGGCGACACTGAGTGACAGTTGGTGGCCAACGTCATCGGCCACCGGGGTGTAGTTGGCGTTGGTGGCCCACCAGATGGCGGCACCGTCCCGCAGCCACTGGTAGCCGGTCACTGTGGCTCCACTCGGGGTCAAGCCGGACACCGTGCCGGCCAACGGCACTTCGATCTGGGCCGCCGTGCCGATCGAGACTGTGCCACCGGAGGGGATGGTACCGGCCAGCAACTGCCAGCCGGTAGCCCCGGCGGTGACGTACTGAGTCGAGGCCGTGACGCTGCCCATGACGGTCTCCACATTGCTGTACCAGGCGCTAGGCGATTGGACCCCGATGGCGTAGCAGTAACCCGACACGCCATAGAACTCCAGGGTGCCGTCGGCCGCCACCGGCAAGTTCCAGCGGTAGAAGGTCATGCTGCTGATCGAGGCTGCCTGGTGGGTGGTGCAGTCCACCATCCGGACCTCCCAAGTCCAGCCAGCCGGCGCTTGTCCACTGCGCAGCACCAGCTTGCCGGCCGTCCGCTTATGGTCCAGGACCTTGTACGGTGACGCATAGGCCCAGCCGGATTCGTAACCCTCCCCCGCGATGTCTATCCGGTAGGAGATGGATTGGCCAATGTCCTCGGGTTGCAACTGGTACTGCGAACCGGTGGCACCGTAGATCGGCTGGCTGCCCCGGTACCACTGGTATTTCAAAGTGATGCCCGCGCCCGGATACGTAGCGTCAAACACGACCGCGCCAACAAAGGCGTTGCCGTCCAGATCCAAACCTTCCAGATAGCCCCTGGGCAGGCCCACCATTAGCCCCACATGGCGGGCGCCGGCCTCCAGATAGACCGCGCTGCCGTTCTGGGTGCCGTAGGTCAACGGCACCGGCTGATTGCCGGCGTCCAGCACCTGGACGCGGTAACACTGGCCGGCCAAGGCCGTGAAACTGAAGCCCTGCAGCGCGCCCACCGCGGCGGTCACGCCCTGGTCCTGCTGGGCGGTGATGTCGGTGGGCGCCTCGCCGCAGGTGTAGTTGTCGTAGGCCACGCGGTAGGTGGGAACAGGGTAACCCGCCTTGTGGCGGACCACACCGGAGATGGTGGTGACCGCCGGCACGGCGAACGGTTGACTGACCTGGCTGCCGGCCGCCAGGCCGGCCTTGGCGCCCACCACCCGGACGGTCAGTTGGTGACCGGCTTGGGCGGTGGTGACCGTGAAGGTGGCCGCGGTGGCGCCGCCGATGGCGTTCCCATCCATCAACCACTGGTAGGACTTGGTGGCGTCCGCGGGCGTGGTGGCACCGCCGCTGACCGATAGCGCCTGGCCCACCACGCCCGTGCCGGTGATGGCGACCGGTTCGACTGCGACCCCGCCCCCGGCCGCCGGCACGGCGATGGCCGCCGTGGTCAGGGCCGTGGTGTCGAACCCGGCCCGGACAGCGGTCACGGTGCAGGTCAGGCTGGCGGCGGCATCGGCCGCCTGGATCTGGTAGACCGGGCTGGTGGCCCCCGGGATGGCCGCGCCGTCGCGCTGCCACTGGTAGCTCAGCGTCGCATCGCGGGGGAACAGGCTCGTGACGGACACGCTGATGGTGGAGCCGGGGGCCGTGCCCGCCGCCTCGATGCCGGAGATGCCCAACAGCACCGGGCCGGTGCCCACGTAGGCCCAGAAGGCGGTTTCGCCCGCCGCCAGGTAGTGCGGGCCCACGCCGGTCTGGTCCCCCAAGGTGAAGGCCAGCGCCGTCTCCGAGCCGCCGCTGGTAGAAGTCCGCCAGGCCGTCACCGCCAGGCATTGATCCGCCCAGGTATTCAAGGTGTTGTGCAAGGTGACCCTGGTCTCCACCTTGCCGTCCGGGTCGGTCCGGTCGGCGTGAGTGGTGCAGTCAACGTTGTCCGCCCGCAAGACCACATCCCCGGCCAGATAGTGGCTGCCGGTCGGGTTGAAGACTTCGAAGTCGACCGTCTTGGTGGCCGGCACGGTCACCTCGGCCGATGTCGCGTAGGTGGTGACGCCATTCAACGTGGCCGTCACCATCACGAAAAGGCTGTGGCTGGCCTGCGATGGGGTGACCGCAAAGGTAGGGCCGGTGAACCCAGCCTGCAGCATGCCGTCCAGGAACCAGCTGTAACTCAAGCTGGCGCCGGCCGGACTGGTGGTGACATCGCCCACGGTGAAGACCGGCGAGTGGCGGATATTGGTGGGGGCGCCCTGCACCGTGAACGGGTCTATTGCCAGGCCGCTCGGGGCGGGGGCCACCACCATGGACCAGGACCCCACGGTGACAGGGTTGTAATGGTTGGCCGTGGCCGTGGCCTTAACGGTGATGACCGCGCCGGCATCGGCCGCCGTCAAGGTCAGGGATCCGCGGGTGGCGCCCTCAATGGGCTGGTCGTCCTTGAACCACTGGTAGGAAACGGTGGCGCCGGCCGGGGTCAGGCCGGTGACGCCGGCCCAGACGGTTGAGCCGACCGTGAAGCTGCCGGACATGGTGACCTCGCCGATGGCCGCCTGGCCGGTGCCCCAGTAGATGGTGGCGGCAGTCTGGTCGGCCGTGATTAGGTGGCCGCCGTTCACCGGGTCGTCCACCGTGTCGTTGACGTCCTCCACCCAGTAGCAGGTGCCCACGCGGCGGTAGTCGCTCCAGGTTGAGCCGTAGTAGCCGATGTGGATCATCATGTGCTGAATGGTGTCCGGTTCGGTTTCATGCGTCACACAGTCAACCGACCGGATCCAGTAGTTGTGGAAGGTGGCCGGCCCGGCCCGGTTGACGAAGGTTAGGGACATAGGCACCTGGGCTGGGACCGCCACCCGGGCGCTGTCCGCCGTGACGCTGGTGTAGCCGGACGCGGTGGCCGTTACACGGAGCCAAAGCTGGTGGCCAATGTCTGCCTCCACCAGCTTGCGTTCCACGGCCGTGGCGCCGCTGATCGGAGTCTCGTCGCGGTACCACTGGTAGGTCATGGTGGCGTTGATCGGGTCGGCCGGATAGACCTTGACCGACAGCCGGTAACCCACAATGCCGGTGCCGGTGACGGACGGCGGCACCAGGTAGACCGCCCGGCCCCTCACAGTGTCGGTCTTAGTGATGGTGGCCGTCTGGTAGGTCGAGCTGTAGGCCCAGGCGGTGAAGGTGATTGCCTTGCCTTGATCGGCCGCCGCCGGCTGGTACATGGGATAGTTGGCGCCCACCACCACGCCGCCCACCTGCCACTGGTAGGTCACGCTGTCCGGCTCGAAGGGCCAAGTCACGGTGGCCGTCACCGGCACCCCGATGGTTGGCGTCTTGTCGAAGGTGGCCGAGACACCGGTGGGCGGGGTGGCCTTGGCTACGGTGCGGCCCGCCGAACTGACGGTGACGGGGCGGCCTAGCGGTATGGTGGCCGTCGCGGTGGCGTGAAGCCGGTGGCCCACGTCTTCCAGTTGCATCATGTAGGCAGAACTGGTGGCGCCGGCGATGGCGACCCCGTCGCGGTACCACTGGTAGGTCAGCTCGGCACTGCTGGGCGTCACTTTGTTGGGCTCCACCGTGGCGGCCTGGCCGGCCGAATTGCTGGCCGGGCTGGTCCAGATGAGGCTGCCGATTTCGACCGGCAGGTTACCCACGGTCAAGGTGACTGGCTGAGCACCGGCCACAAAGGTCTGGGAGTCCGCTTCCGTCAAACTGGTGTCCCAGGCAACAGGGAAGGGCTCGCCGGTGGCCGGGTTAAGGACCTGCAGGTTGTAGCACTGGCCCTCGAAGGCCTCGAAGGCGAAGG
>JAISTN010000086.1 GCA_031272565.1 Bifidobacteriaceae bacterium | reverse complement strand
TGGTTCAGGCGCGTGCCTTCGGTTTCTTCCAGCCACATGCGCCCGCCGCCGGCCCCGCAGCAGACCGAGTCCGGCCCGGCGCCCGGCATCTCGGTCAACTCCAGGTTCCCGATGGCGCCCAAGACCCGCCGGGGGGCCGTGTACTGCCCGTTGTGGCGGCCCAGGTAGCAGGGGTCCTGGTAAGTGACCTTTGGCTTGGTGACCCGGCCATGTGCGTCCAGTGGTTCGTCCGGCAGATCACCCACCTGCAGCCGGCCGGCCTCGACCAGGTCGGCCAGCAACTCGGTGTGGTGCACCACCTGGTAGTGCCCCCCAAAGGGGCCGTATTCGTTGGCCAGGGCGTTGAAACAGTGGGCGCAGGTGACCACGATCTTGGTGGCGCCGGCCTCATTTAGGGCCTCGACGTTGCCGGCCGCCAGTTCACCAAAGAGCGACTCGTTGCCGGCCCGCCGGGCCGGGTCGCCGGTGCAGCATTCGGCCGTGCCCAGCACCGCGAAGGACACCCCGGCCCGGTGCAACAGTTCGGCAAAGGCCCGGGCGGTGGCCTGGCCGCGGTCATCGAAGGCCCCAGCGCAACCGACCCAGTAGAGGTAGTCCACCTGGGCCAGGGAATCGACATCGGCGCCCAACACCGGGACCTCGAAATCCAGCCCGGCCGTCCAATCCAGGCGCTTCTTGCCGGGCAGGCCCCACGGGTTCTGGCGCCGCTCCAGGTTGCGGAAGGCGGTGCCCAGTTCGGCCGGGAACTGGGCCTCCCCCAAGACTTGCCGCCGGCGCAGGTCAACCACGTGGTCCACGTGCTCCACGCCCACCGGGCAAACAGCGGTGCAGGCGCCACAGGTTGTGCAGGCCCACAGCGCTTCCGGTGACACCGCCCAAGGCGCCTCGCCACCCACCAGCGGCGTGGCGGCCTCCCCGGCGGACCCAACCGGCCATTCAGCCCAGGCGTGGTCCCGCAGCGCGCCCACCAGCAGCTTGGGCGACAGGGCCTTGCCGGTGGCCCAGGCCGGGCAGACCTCCTGGCAGCGGCCACATTCGGTACAGGTGGTGAGCGACAGCAGGTCGCGCCAGGTCAACTCGGCGGCGAAGCCCACGCCCAGGTGCTCGTAGACGTGATCGGGCGTGGCCGGGTCGTTCAAGTCGACCGCCTGGCCACCCACCGCCAGTGGTTCCAGGCCGCCCAGCGCCGGGGCGCCATCGGGCCGCTTGGAGAACCACAGGTTGGGGAAAGCCAAGAAGCGGTGCCAGGCCACGCCCATGGTGGGGGTCAACGACACCACCACCATCCAGGCGTAGCTGACCAGGATCTTGAACAAGGCCAGGGCGCCAATCCAGCCGTCTAGGGCCGCGTCTGATACCTCGCCGTACCAATCCCCGATCCACCAAGTAGTTGGGAACAACCAGGTCACGCTGCCCGCTTCGCCGCCGCGGCTGAAGACCTGGGCCTCCAGGCCGCGCAGCCATAGCACCGCCAGGCAGACCGCCAAGATGGTCGCCTCGACGTAGCGGGCCCGCCACTGGTGCGAGCCAAAGAACCGTGAGGCCCGGCCCAAGGACCGGCGCGACAGCCGCAACCGGACCACAATCAGCACCAAGATGCCCAACAGCCCAGCCCAGGCGAAGCCCTCGGTCAGCCAGGCGTAAGGGGCCCAGCGGCCAATCAGCGGCAACTCGAAGTGGGGCCGCAATAGCTGGCCCGTCGCCTGGGCCAAGGTCAGCACCAGGACCAAGAACGACACCATGGTCAACCAGTGGGCCACCGCCACCAGGGGCTTGCGCCGCAGCCGGGTGTGGGCCAGGAACTCGCGCAGCATGGTGGCGGTGCGCCGGCCCGGCTGCCCGGTCCGCGCGCCCGGCAACTCCGCCGCGCCGGCCCGGAAACCACGCACATAGGAAGCCACCCGCCACACCAGCAAAGACCAGCCCACGGCCGTGGCACACAGCCCAACGGCTGCCAGCCCGTACTGCACGGCGGTCTCCTTTCTGCGCGGCGCCGGCGCTTTGGCCAGTCTCGCCCCCGCGCCCGGCGCGGGGACGGCCTGACCAGCGGTTTCGACAGGTTACAGGCTACCGGCCTGGCTGCCGGCCTGGCCGGGAATCCAGTCCGTTCCGGCCAGGGGCCGTTTGGTCATGGCGGCGGCCTCGATGGTCAGCGCCACCAAGTCCTCCGGTTCCAGGTGCAGCAGGTGGGCCTTGCCGCAGGCCCGGGCGATGATCTGGGCCTCCATGGTCATGACCCGCAGCAGGTTGGCCAGGCGGTGGCCGCCGGCCACCGGGTCCAGCCGTTTCGACAGTTCTGGGTCCTGGGTGGTGATGCCAGCCGGGTCCTGGCCCGCCTGCCAATCGTCGTAGTACCCGGCGGAAGACCCAATCTTGTTGTATTCGCCTTCCAGCGCCGGGTCGTTGTCACCCAGGGCAATCAGCGCGGCGGTGCCAATCGAGACGGCATCGGCCCCCAGGGCCAGCGCCTTGGCCACGTCCGCCCCGGACCGGATGCCGCCGGACACGATCAGTTGCACCTCGCGGTGCATGCCCGCCTCCTGCAAGGCCTCCACCGCCTGGGGAATGGCCGCCAGCGTGGGGATGCCCACATGCTCAATGAAGACATCTTGGGTGGCGGCCGTGCCACCCTGCATGCCGTCCAGCACCACCGCGTCCGCCCCCGCCTTGATGGCCAGCATGACGTCGTAGTAGGGCCGGGAGGCGCCAATCTTGACGTAGACGGGCTTTTCCCATTCGGTGATCTCACGCAGTTCCAGAATCTTGATGCGCAAGTCATCTGGCCCGGTCCAGTCTGGGTGGCGGCAAGCTGAACGTTGGTCGATGCCAACCGGCAGGGTCCGCATGGCGGCCACCCGTTCGGTGATTTTCTGGCCCAACAGCATGCCGCCACCGCCGGGCTTGGCGCCCTGGCCCAGCACCACCTCGATGGCGTCGCCCATGCGCAGGTGGCGCGGGTTCATGCCGTAGCGGCTGGGCAGGTACTGGTAGACCAGCGTCTTGGAGTGGGTGCGTTCTTCTTCCGTCATGCCGCCGTCACCGCTGGTGGTGCTGGTGCCCACCTCGCTGGCGCCGCGCCCCAGCGCCTCCTTGGCCTGGGCGCTGAGCGAGCCGAAGCTCATGCCGGCAATGGTCACCGGCGTTTTCAGGTGTAGCGGTTTCTTGGCGTAGCGGGTGCCCAGCCAAACGTCCGTGTCGCAGCGTTCCCGGTAGCCCTCCAGCGGGTAGCGCGACATCGACGCCCCCAGGAACAGCAGGTCGTCAAAGTGCGGCACCTTGCGTTTGGCGCCGCCGCCGCGGATGTCATACAGCCCGGTGGCGGCCGCCTTGCGGATGGCGGCGATGGTCAGCTTGTCGAAGGTGGAGTTCTCCCGCAACCCCTTGGCGGCGGGATCGGTCACAGGACTGGTGGTGGTGGTCACGGTCGTCTCCTTGGCCTAGTAGGCGTCGACGTTGTCGATGTGGAAGTTGTAGAGCTGGCGGGCCGAACCGTAGCGGCGGAACTCGCCGGGCTGTTCCGGCCGGCCGGCCAGCGCCAGCAGTTCGGCCAGTTCCGTCAGGTGTTCGGGCCGCATCTCCTTCTCGATGCAGTCCGCCCCCAGCGAGGACACCTGGCCCTTGACGTACAGCCGGGCCTCATAGATCGAATCACCCAGGCCGTCACCGGCGTCGCCGCAGATCACCAGACGCCCGGCCTGCGCCATGAAGGCACTCATGTGACCCACCGAGCCGCCCACCACGATGTCGGCGCCCTTCATCGAGATGCCGCAGCGGGCGGTGGCGTCGCCGTCGATGATCAACAGGCCGCCGTGGGCGGTGGCGCCGGCCGACTGGGAAGCGCTGCCCTTGACATGGACCCGGCCGGACATCATGTTTTCCGCCACGCCCTGGCCGGCGTTGCCTGTGATGGTGACGGTGGCCTGTTCGTTCATGCCGGCGGCGAAGTAACCCACGTGGCCTTCCACCAGCACGTCGATGGCCTGGTCCAGGCCAACGGCGATGGCGTGGGCGCCCTCCGGGTTTTTCACCACCCAACTGCTGCCCGCCGGGGCCTGGTGGAGAGCCTGATTGAGGTCCCTCAGACTAGTGCTGGCAAGGTCGATGACGGTTGCTGTACTTCCGAGCGTTCCCATACGTACACCACTTCCGGGTTGGGTTCGAAGATGAGGGCATTGTCTATGCCCGGCATGCCGGTCAGGTAGCGGTATTCGCTGGCCACGGCCACCAGGTCGGGGGTTTCCGCCACGATGGCGGGTTTGCAGGCGATGGCGTCGCGCACAATGGCGAACGAGCTGGCGGATGACACCAGCAGGGTGTAGAAGCCATCGAAGTGTTTGGTCAGGTCGGTCAGGGCTTCACGCATGTCGGCCCCGGCGGCCAGCCGGTGGGCGATGTAGCGGGCGCCTACCTCGGTGTCGTTGAGTGAGTCGAAGCCCACGCCCAAGGCGGCTAGTTCCTTGCGCAGGGTTTCATGGTTGGAGAAGGACCCATTGTGGATCAGGCACTGGTCTGGGCCCACCGAGAAGGGGTGTGACCCGCCGGGCGTGACGGCCGATTCGGTCGCCATCCGGGTGTGGGCCACCCCTTGCCAGCCGCTGCGCGCGGCCAGGTTCCAGGCCTGGGCCAGTTCGGCCGGTTCACCGGTGCCCTTGAGCACCGTCAGGGAGTGCCCGGCGGAAATCACCACCGCTTCCGGCAACGCTTCCCGCACGGCCGCTTCCAGGGCCAGGGGGGAGGCGGTGGCCGTAAAGACGGTGGTTTGGCCGGCTCGTTCGGCCGCCACCGGCCCTAGGGACCGGCCGATTAGTTCAACCGCTTTGGCGGCCTCCGGCGCCGGCCGGGCGTCATACAGGGCGCTGACGGTGGCGATGCCTTCCGGTAAACCCGCCGGATCGGCGTACAAGCCCACCCCTGCCGAGTCATTGCCGCGGCCTGCCGCCTGAATCAGCATGCCCTGCAACAGCGCTCCGAGGTGGGGAAATAGGTCCGGATTGCGAAGGTGAAGACCGGCAATGCCGCACATTTTTGCCTCCTCTGTCCCCCTCAACCGGGGGGTTTCATGCTGTGAATCTTAGATTACTACCAGTGTCCTCACGCCGTCAAGTAGCGGTCGATCTCCCAGGCCGAGATGGCATCGTGCCAGGCGTAGAACTCGTCCCGCTTCAGCTTGGCGTAGTAGGCCGCCACGCCGGCCGCGGGATCAACCGAATCGAAGACCTCGCGCACCACCGAATCGGCCTCGAAGGCTTCCACGGCATCCATCAAAGTGCGGGCCAGCATCGGCCGGCCCTCGTGGTGCTCCGCCCCGGGCGGGCCCGGGTGGGCCTGCGCCCGGATGCCCTCCAGGCCCACCCCCAGGCAGGCCGCCATCGCCAGGTAGGAGCAGGCTGAACCATCCCCCACCCGGATCTCGACCCGCTTGTTGTCCGGGATGCGCACCATGACCGACCGGTCGTCGCCACCGTAGGAGGCGTACCGGGGCGTCCAGGTGGCGCCCGATGCCGTCGACAGGGCCGCCGTCCGCTTGTAGGAGTTGACGGTCGGGTTGAGGACGGCCATCAGGCCGTCGGCATGGTCCAGCAGGCCGGCCACGAACCCCAGGGCCGTGCCGGACAAGCCAAAGCCGGACTCGTCATCGGCCGAGTTGGTGCCCGGGAAGAGCGGGCCGTCCGGACCCCACAACGACATGTGCATGTGCAGCCCGGAGCCGGTCCGGTCCACGAACGGCTTGGGCATGAAGGTAGCCGTCATGCCGCGCTTTTCCGCCAGCATGCGGATGATGTAGCGGGCCGTGATGACCCTGTCGGCCGTGATGAGGGCGTCGTCGTAGGCGAAATTCTGTTCGAACTGGCCGTTGGCGTCCTCGTGGTCCGAGGCGTACGGGCTCCAGCCCAGTGACTCCATGGCCCGCGACACATCCGCCAGGTGGTCGAACTGCCGGATCAGGCCGCGCGCGTCGTAGCAGGGCTGGTTGGCCGTGTCGGTTGAATCGGCCACGTGGATGAAGCCGTTCTCATCCTTTTGCACCAGGAAGTACTCGACCTCCGCGCCCACCTTGAAGGTCATGCCCAGGGCCTGCGCCCGGCGGACCTGTTCGCGCAGAATCTGCCGCGGCGCAAAGGGGTGCGGGCGGCCGTTCAGGTAGGGATCGCAGTGGACCATGGCCAGGCCGCGTTGGATGAAGTGCAGTGGGGTGTAGGAACTGAGGTCCGGGATGACAATCAGGTCGCCGTCGTCCGGGTCCTGGCCCATGCCGCCGGCCGCGAAGCCGGCAAAGCCCATGGCGCCAGCTTCCAGGTCATCGGCCGCCCGCAGCGGCACCAGCTT
>JAISTN010000058.1 GCA_031272565.1 Bifidobacteriaceae bacterium | reverse complement strand
AACCGCCCGGCCCGGAAACGACCGCCGGTACAGGACGTGCGCCAACGGCACGGCCACCGCCGCCACCAACGCAGTTGCCGCCACGGCCTGCCCCACGGTGCGCCCAATCAACCGCCAGGTGCGGGTCTGAGCCAGCAGGCTGCCGAACTCCCCGAAGTCCAGGCTGACACCACCACCGCCGGCGCCATCGGACACAAAGCCCTGTGTCACCAAGGTGACCACCGGCCAGGCAAAGAAGACCCCCAGGAAGCCCAGCGGCACCAGGCCCAGGACGCCTAGACCCAGCCAGCGTCCCGCCCGGGCCCATCGTTCGCGCTGGGCAGCCACCGCCGCCCAGGCCGGCCCGTCCGCCGCCCCAGCCAAACGCGCCCGCGGCGATCCCTGCATCACGCCATCACTCCCAGAAGCCTGGCGGGACATCCCACGGTCACCTCCCTCGCTGTCGGCTAGGGTCAACGGTTCAACTGAGGCTGCCTGGGTGGCCCGGCCTGCCCCAACCAGCCGGCCATCCGGGCCGCCAGGGCGCTACTTCAGGACCAGGTTGGTCCACTGTGTGATCCAGCCGTCCAGCTTTTCGGCGATCTGGGCCGAAGGCACCACCCACGGCTGGTCGGTCAGCGGCGCGAAGGCCGCCCAGTCATCCGGCAACGCTGCGGTGTCCTTGATGGGGAAAACCCACATTTCACCCGGCACACTGGCCTGGAACTGGTCCGAGAGCAAGAAGTCGATGAACGCCTGGGCGCCTTCCGGATTGGCCGCCCCCTTCAGCACGCCGGCATACTCGACCTGCCGGTAGCAGGTCCCCAGGGCGGCGGCGGTGGACGGCTCGGTGTGGCCGTCTTCAATTTCCGAAGGCGGCGAACTGGCATAGCTCACCACCAAAGCCCGGGTGCCATCCGATGACGGCCCAGAAAACTCGCTGTAGTAGGCCGTCTCCCAGTCGCTGGTCACCTTGACGCCGTTATCCACCAGTTGCTGCCAGTAGTCCAGCCAGCCGTCTTCGCCGTAGGCGGCCACGGTGGCCAGCAAGAAGGCCGCACCGGGGCTGGAGGTGGCCGGGTTTTCAACCACCAACTGGTCCTTGAAGGCCGGGTCGGCTAAGAGATCGAGGCCAAAGCTGGCCGGTGGATAGTCTGCGGCCGGCACCGCCCGCAGGTCGATGTTGACGCAGACGTCGGAAAAGTCCACCGCCGTCAGCCGGCCGGAATCATCCGCTGCGTTGCGTTGTTGTTCAGCGCCCCAAGCCGGCGAAGAGTAGGCCTCAAGCGTGTCGGCATCGAGTGCCCGTGAGGCGAAGGCGTTGTCGATGCCAACCACCGCGTCACCCAATGGTGCATCCTTGGTCAAGATGAGTTGATTGACCATCGAACCGACATCGGACGCCGGCAGAAGGGTCAACTCGTAGCCGGTTTCGGCTTGGAAAGCGGCCTTTAGTTCGTCCGTCACCACGAACGAATCATGGGTGATGACCTTGACTTCTTTGGTGGTAACCGCGGCCTCGGTGCCCGATGCCGCCTGGGTGGCCGGGCCTTGGTCGTCAACTTTTTCCTGGCTGGTGCCGCTGCAGGCCGTCAGGCCCAACAGGCACACCACCGCCACTGCTGCCGCCCGCCGGCGGTTTTTCGACTGCTTCACTGCGAACCTCCACGTGCTCTGATGGAGGGCTCCGCGCTGGGTCGATGCGCCGTGGCATCAACCCTGGGCGGAGGAGATTCCCGACTTCCTTCGCCGGCATTACCCGGTTCAGGTTCGAGGGTCTGCGGCCGGTTGCCCGGCGCACTCTCAGCCATGCCCGGCCCCGGTTCCCCGTGGCTGGATCGGCTCCCCTGTCGTTTTGTCTATCTTGGTCAACGAACCGGCCTGGCCGCCTCGCCTTGTCTTGGGCCCGGCCGGGGCTGTCCGTCAACCGACCAGCCTACAACCTGAGACAATCAGGTGCTATGAAGATTGTCCAGCGCCTTTACACCACGGTCGCCACCGTTGCCGCCGGGATTGTTGCCACCCAAGTGGTCAAGCGGGTCTGGAAGGCGGTGAGCGGCAACGACGCCCCGATGGACAGCGACGACCTGAGCGAGCCGACTCTTCAAGTGGCCTTGTTTGCCGGCTTGTTGGCGGCGGCCACGGCGGTGGCCCAGACGATAGCTGGGCGCAAGGCTCTGGGACGCCTGGTGACCAAGGAAGCCAAACACATTGTCAGGGTGACCGGCGGCGAGGCTTAATCAACCTAACCCGCCAGCGGACGTTTTTGGGGGTCGTGACCAGCAATTTCCGGCCTCCAATAGGCCTCAATTGGCGGCGCGAGGGCATCTTAACTGGCCCGAAATCGCTTGCTGGGGGATGATAGACGAGTGGATGCGACGTGGGCTGACCCAGCGGCCGCCCGTCGCGTTGTGGATGATCCGTCCAGCACGGCGCAAGCCCTGGCCCAGGTGGCGCGCGCGCAGCCTTCGCTGCAAGTCGCGGTTGCTTGGCACCCAGCGGTGACGGCCGAACTGCTGAGCTGGCTACAGCGCAACGGTGAGGCCCATGCGGCGCGCGTTGCGCAAGTCCGGTTGACGGCCAAGGCGGTCAGTTCGGGTTCGTCTTCGGTCCGCAGCGCTTTGACCGATCCGGCGGCGGCCAAGCCGGCCCCGCTGCCCAGCTACCCGTCACAGCCCCACGCCAACACCCACCCTGAAACGAACAGTGGCCGGATTGTGCCGCCCACTCAAAGCGAGCCGGCCTCATCGACCAACCCCCTCAAGACGCTGGCCAAGCCGGCCTCAGGGCCGCTGCCTTCGTTCTCCACCTGGCGCACCATGCGCAGCCGGGCGGAGGAGGCCGCGGGCGTGGCGGCCAGTCCGCTGGGTTCGTTTACGGCCCGGCCGGCCTCGCGGGTGCCCGATGCCGCTTCCACGACCAAGCCCGCCACCAGCGACATACCGGTCACCACATTGTCGAGTCTGAACGCCCCTTCGACACCGGAGGTGGTGATGGGTGAACCGGAGCCGATCGCGGAGACCGTGGTGGCGTTGAAGACGCCGGACGAGCCCCCGGCGGCGGAGTTGCCAAAGCCGCCTGAGGTGCCCATTCAAGAGGCAGTTGAGCGCGCACGCCAGGCCGTCAAGCCGGCCGAATCGGCCGCCAAAGCGGCCGCTGTCAGCCCCCAACTGGACGCGGCCGTGTTGCCCGCTGCCGGGCAGGACAAGGCCAAGGGCACCGCCGGCCCGGCGCAGACGCCAAGTCCCGCGGCCAAGCCGGCTGCCGGTGATGCCGCCCAGCCGGCCGCCAGCCAGGGTCCAGCCAGGACCCCGGCCAAGGCTGGCGACGACGAACCAACCGTGGTGGTAGGCCGGGCTGATGTGCCAGTAGGCGCCAAGGCGGCACCGGCGGGTGGCGAGGCGAAGGCCACCCCAGCGGTCGAGACCGCACAACCCCCAGAGGATGGCCTCAAGCCGGCCAAGGCCCCGGTGGCGCCGGTTTTCCGGCCCCTGGTGCCGTTGGTCAAGGGCGCCACGCCAGCCGCCACCAAGGCGGCGGTGGCCGAACCGAAACCGGTCACCATCCCGGCGGCCAAACCGATCGAGCCAACCCCGGCGGCCAAGCCGGTTGACACTAGCGCAGCGGCCAAACCGGCTGACACCAGTGCGGCTGCCAAGCCGGCCGAAATCGGCGCGGCGGCCAAGCCTGCCGACATCATCCCGGCGGCCAAGCCGGTCGATACCGGTCCGGAGTACGCCACGCCCGTGGCTGCCAAAGAGCCCACCGGCCAAGCCACCCCGGCGGCGGTGGCCAAAGCGGTCGCCAAGGCGACGGCCACCCCGGCGGAACCCGGTCCGGCTGAACTGAAGCCGCTGCCGTGGCGGCCAACGCCGGCCGTGCGGGCAGCCGCCGCGCTGGCGGCGGAGGTGGCGCCCAAGCCTCAGGCCGAGCCTCCAGCCAAGCCAGCGGCGGCGGGTAGCCCGGCCAAGGCCGCTGCCACCGCGTCAGACTTTACGTTGGCCCCCCCGCCAGCCGAACTGCCCAAGCCCGCCACCCAAGCCGCCAAGGCCGCCACCGAGGTCGAACTGCCGCGTCCAGAACGGACCGGCCAGGCGCCCAGCCGCCCGCCCGCCCGCATCAGCCCGCTGAAGTGGGCGCTGGTGGTGCTGTTGTGTTTGGCGGCGGCGGCCTGCATTGTGCTGGGCACGCTGCTGGTGTCCGGCGAATTCAGCCGGGCCGGGGCAGACACCCCAGACCAGGTCTTCTACAGCCTGGTCGACACGGCCGGCCGCTAACCTGCCGGCCGTGGAGCCACGGCCGCCACCCGGTGTCAGTGAAATGCATCTGTTGGACAGGCTTTGGGCTGCACCCGGGCGATTGTTGTCCAACAGGTGCATTTGACTGGCGTTACCGGTGGTCAGCGCCCGGTGCAGCGAGTCAAGGACCTACCACAAGGCTCCCGGCTGGGCTGGGTCCGCCCGGCGGGCCGGCCCGGCCAGACCTTGGGGGCCGCCAGGCAGGTTCGGATCGGCCACCAGGGCCGGGTCCGGCAGGGCGGCGATCAACCGCTTGACCTCGCCCGGCGCATCAATGGACGGGTCAAGCCAGTCGTCCCAGCGTTCGGCAGGCACTACCAGCGGCATGCGGTCGTGGATGGCGCCCAGAGAATCGGTGGCAGGCCGGGTGATGATGGTGGCGGTGCACAACAGTGGCTCCCCCGGCGTCAGACCCCACCACTCGTAGAGGCCAGCCAGAGTGATCAGGCCCTCCGGTTCGGGGTGAAGGTAGAACGGGGTCTTGGCGCGGCCTGGTCCGGCTTGCCATTCGTAGTAGCCGCCCGCCGGAACCAGGGCGCGGCGCCGCCGGGCGGCGGCCCGGAAGTACGGCTTGACCGTGACCGTTTCGCTGCGGGCGTTGATCGGCTTGGGTCCCGCCGCCGGGTCCTTGGACCAGGCCGGCACCAGGCCCCACCGGGCGGTGGCCAGGACCCGTCCCGGAACGTCCTCATCCAACCGCACCAGGTTGATCGCCTGGCCGGGGGAGAC
>JAISTN010000423.1 GCA_031272565.1 Bifidobacteriaceae bacterium | reverse complement strand
CACCGCCGCCGGCGCCGCCTTTGCCGGGAAGGTGCCCCCCAGGGGCTACATCATGGTGGAGAGCGCCGTCGAGCCGGACGTGACGGCCATCGCAGCGCCCATCGGCCCGCCGGGCCAGGCGGTGGCCGTGCTCAGCCTGCTGGTGCCGTCCTACCGGGCCGAGCCGGCCAAGACGGCCGCCTACGGCCAGGCGGTGGCGGCGGCGGCCTTGGCCCTGTCCGGCGAACTGACCGGCCCGGTCAGCCGCTTTGGCTGCGTCTGAAGTGGTGGTCAGCGCCCGCCCTGCAGGTAGGCCAACACCGCCAACACCCGGCGGTGGTCATCCGGCGAGGCGGCCAGGTCCAGCTTGGTGAAAATCGAGGCCACATGCTTCTCCACGGCGCCGTAGGTGACCACCAACTGCTCTGCGATCGCCACATTCGACCGCCCCTGCGCCATCAGCGCCAGGACTTCGCGCTCCCGGGCCGTCAGGCGGTCCAGCGGTGAGCCGGCCCGGCCGCCGCTGACCAACAACTGCTTGATCACCTCCGGGTCCACCACCGTGCCACCCTCGCCAATGGTGGTCAGCGCCTGGCCCACCGCCTCCAGATCCTGCACCCGGTCCTTCAGCAAGTAACCCACCGCGCCGCGGCCGTCCGCCAGCAACTCGCGGGCGTAAGCCGCCTCGACCCATTGCGACAGCACCAGCACCCCCACTTGGGGGTGCTGGTGCCGGATCGCCACGGCGGCCCGCAAACCGTCGTCCGCCATGCCGGGCGGCATCCGCACATCCGTCACGGCCACATCGGGCAAGTGCTGATCCACGGCCGTCACCAGGCCCAAGGCGTCGCCGGTGGCGGCCACCACCCGGTGCCCCAATTCCTCGAACAGGCGGATCAAGCCCTCCCGTAGCAAGACGGAGTCTTCGGCCAAGACCAGGCGCATGGCGCTCCTCGCAGTGTCACAGCGGTAGGTGAACGGACAGTTTGGTACCGATCGGCTCCACACTATCGAGGTTCAGCGTGCCTTCCAGGGCCGCCACCCGGTCCTGCAAGCCGGCCAGGCCGTGGCCGGGCAAAACCGCCGCGCCGCCGTGGCCGTCATCGGACACCTCGACGTCCAGGCCCGCGGCGCCGGCCCGGGCGTAGACGTGCACCTGCTTGGCCCCGGAATGCTTGGCCGCATTGGCCAGTGCCTCCGTCACCACAAAGTAGGCCGCAGTGGCGACCGGCTCGGGCAGATCGGCCTGGCCCTCCAGTTGGAGCGTGGCCGGCAGCGGCGAAGCGGCCACGGCCGCGGTCAGGGCCGCCCCCAAGCCACGTTCGCGCAGGATGGGCGGGGCGATGCCGCGGGACAAGGCGCGCAGGTCAGAGATCACCGTGTCGGTCAGGTGGCGGGCCTGGCCCACGATTTCGCTGGCCGCAGCCGGGTCGCCCTCATCCAGACGCCGCTGGGCGGCCGAAAGGTCCATGCCGAGCCGTATCAAGGCCTGCTGCGGGCCGTCATGCAGATCCCGTTCCAGGCGGCGCAACGATTGGCTCTCGGCCGCCGTGGCGTGGTCGCGGGCCTGGGTGAGTTCTTCCACCCGGCGGGCCATGGCCGAAGGGCTGGGGCTGAGCAGCGCCCGGGCTAGGCCGGCGTGTAGGGCGGCCATGGCTTTCATGACCCAGGGTAGGGTGATGGCGCCCAGCGCGCCCAGCCCGATGTAGAACGCCCACTCCGGGATGGGCCAGTTGAGGAGTTCTGGCAGGGAAGTGTTCTCCTCGTCGTAGTTCGGGACCAGATGGGTTTCCAGCGGATACCAGATCGGGGTGGTCAGGCCGCCCGCCGCCACGCACCACCAGGCCAGCGCGATTGACCAGGTGAAGACCGCCAACGGGAAGTTGACCAGGGTGTGCAAGGCTTCACGCCAACGGCCGGGATTGGCCAGGTTCTTGAAGAAGCGGTTGAACAGCCCCGAACTGCGGGCCTTGGCTGAAGGCAACGGCGCGATGTCTGTGCCGCGAGCCCGCAGCCGCACCCGTTCGAGGTTGGCGAACCAGTGGGCCAGCAGCAGGGCGACCCAGGTGATAGGCAGGCCCACCCAGATGATGATCAGCGGAAGGCCCACACAGATGCCGACCAGGACCAGGATGAAGCCCGCCAAGGCGATGGGGAAGCCCACCAGCAAGTACAGGGAATCACGGGCCGCGCCGGTCAAGAGGGCCCGGAAGCCCTGATCGGCCACTGGTTCGGCGGCCGGCTGGTAGGCCGCGGGTTGGACGGCCGGCTGGTCGGCCGAGTCGGGGACTGGCTGGGTTACGAAGGCCGGCGAGGCGGCATCGGGCGTTGTTGTCATGCCATCTAGCCTTCCTACTGGGCGCGTGCCGCGTCATTGGTGCGTACCCCCCAATCTAGTGGTGGGGATAACCCCAGTCAGAAGACCGGATGGCGCAGGCCGCGCACCAAAGACGGCAGTGAGGTCACCGTCACCAGCGCCATGCCCAGCACGGTGACACCCAACGGGGCGACCCAGACAATCCAGTCGAAACCTAGCGCTTCCGGCCAGCCCGGGCCGCCGGCAATGCGGGCCATGCTGGCGCCCACCACCAGGGCCACCACCACCTGGCCGATGTACCCCACCACGGTGGCGGTGACGGCCAAGATGGCGGCCTCGAAGGCGCCCGTCAGCAGGATCTGGCGGGGGGTGGCACCCACCAGGCGTAAGGTCTGGGCCTCAGCGAAGCGGTTGCGGGCAGTGATCGCCACCACCAGCACCGAGGCGGTCAAGGCGAAGCCCACTGGCACGGCGCCCAGCACGGCGCTGGACATGTCACGGGCGGCCACCCAGCCGCGGCCGGCCGGCTCCATCGAACTGCGGGCAAAGTAGATCGAGGTGCCGGCGCCCACAATCAGACAGCCCACCAGCACCAGGTTGAAGCTATGGAGGGAGCGGGCCGCCTGGTAGGCGCTACCGCGGCGCCCCAGCAGCAAGGTCGGGGCGTGGTTTTCCGGCAGGATGATGGTCCAAGCGCGGATCAGCACCGGGCAGTACAGGTTCGCTGTCAAAGCGAACAGGACGGCCATGAAGGCCGTCATCAGGCCGCCGGCAATGACCACTGCGTTGGCGGCGGCGATGGGCCGGCCCGTGTAGGCCTGGCGGGCTGGCAGCAGGCAGCAGGCGATGGCGGTGGCGACCACGCCCAGGGCGCTGGCCAGCGAGGCGACCGTCTTGACCCGGGCGCTGCGGCGCGGCGCCCAGGGCAGGGGTTTGACGGCCTCGACCGGCTGGACCGAGCGGGCCACCTGCGCGCCCCGGACCGAGCCGATAATGGCCACGCCCAGCGCAATGACGGCCGCGCCCACCAGGGCGTGCGTGTCGACGTGCCCGGTGACGCCCACGTGTCCCGAACTGGCCCGCACAATCACCTGGATGGCGGCCGGGGTGATCCAGGCGCCCACGGCCAGGCCCACGGCCACAAACAAGCAGGCCAGCGCCACAATCTGGTGGTAGAACAAGGTCATGGCGTAGGTGGGGGACAGGCCCACCAGTGAGAAGCGGCCAATCCGTTGCCGGCTGCGGCTGGCGGCCCGGTCCACTGCCACCGCGGTGGAGCCCAAGGCGGCGACCAGCGTCAGGGCCAGCATGGTCGCCAGGTAGTTGTCCATCAGGCCGACTTCCTCCGCCTCCAGGTCGCCGCCTACCGTCCGCATCGAAAAGACCGCCACCAGCACGGCCGTGGTCAGCGCGATCAGCGGCCCGGCGGCCAGCCACAGGCGAATGTTACGCAGGGTGGAATGCAGCACCAGGCGGGTCACGGCTGGGCCCTGTCCGGTTCCGCGTTCGGTTCAGTTTCAGCCTCTGGGCCTTCGGCCGGCTCGGTCGGCGCGGCGGGCCCACCTTCCACCTGGCCTTCGGGGCTGGTTTCGGTTTGGTCAGCGGTGTCCGCTGCCGTCGTTTCCGGCTCGCCCACGGCCTCCTGGGGCGCAGCGTCCAGCTCGACGGCGGTTGGTGGCGCGCTCACAGGCTCCGGCAGGTCGGGCAGAGTCGGGGCCACGGTCGCAGGCGGCTCGATGCCGGGTGCGGGCGGCGGCTCGGCGATCACTTCCGCCGGGGGCGGGCCGGATGGCTCTGGCAGATCAGGCGCCGGGACCGCAGTTGCCGCGGGCTCCGGGACGGGCTTGACTGGCGGCAGTTCGGCGGTGCGCCGCAGCGAGCGCACATCGACCGGTAACGTACGGGCCCGCCGGATGGTGGTGCTGTTCGCAGGCGGTGGCGGCGGAGCGACCGCGGCGCCGCCGGTGGCCGGAGTTGGCGCGGCGGGCTCCGGCCCGGGGGCGGCATCGGGCACCGGCATGTCCAAACCGGGCTGGGACTGAGTGGCCTGCCCCAGGCAGTCCAACACCTGGGCCGCCGTCGGGTGGTCCAGCACGGCCTGAATTGACCCGTCCACCAGGGCCACCACCCGGTCGGCCCGGGCCGCCAGGTGCAAGTCGTGGGTGCACAGCACGGCCGCCGAACCTTGCTGGGTCAAACCAACGATGGCGTTGATCACGACGCGCGAATCGGCCACCGAGAGGCGGTCGGTGGGCTCGTCGGCGAAGACGATCTTGGGGTTCTGGGTCAGGACCCGGGCCAGGGAGACGCGCGAGGCCTGAGCCGGCGTCAGCTTGTCTGGTGTCAGGCGCAGCAGGTCGCCCGCGCCCACGTCTTGCAGGGCCTTGGTGGCTAGTTCGCGGTTCGACCACAGCGAGCGACCAGCCAGGCGGCCCGGCAGTTCGACATTTTGCAGTGCCGTCAGCGACGGCACCAGGGCCGG
>JAISTN010000312.1 GCA_031272565.1 Bifidobacteriaceae bacterium | reverse complement strand
AAACCACTTGAAGCCCACCGGCACTTCCATCACCTGGCGCCCGATGGCGCTCCCCACCCGGTCGATCAACGAGGAAGACACCAAGGTCTTACCCACCGCCGCCTGCTGGCTCCAGGCCGGCCGGTGTTGATACAGGTAGGCCACGCAGGCGGCCAGGAAGTGGTTGGGGTTCATCAGGCCGGCGTCCGGTGTCACAATGCCGTGGCGGTCCGAATCGGCATCGTTGCCGGTCGCAATGTCGTAGGGCGCCCGCCCGGACGGGTCGTGGTGTTCCAGTACAGAACGCAGCGACGCCATGGCGTAAGGCGATGAGGGATCCATGCGGATCTTGCCGTCCCAGTCCAGCGTCATGAAAGCCCAGGCCGGGTCAACCGTGGGGTTCACCACCGTCAGGTCAAGCCCGTACTGTTCGCCGATGGCGCCCCAGTAGTCAACCGAGGCCCCGCCTAGCGGATCGGCGCCAATCCGTACACCGGCCGCCTTGATGGCGGCCAGGTCAACCACGTTGGACAGGTCATCGACGTAGCGGGCCAGGAAGTCGTAGGTCTGGACGGAGTCGCTAGCCAGTGCCTGGTCGACCGAGAAACGCGGCACCTTGGCGACATCGCCGGTGTGCAGCAGTTCATTGGCCCGGTTGGCAATCCAGCCGGTGGCGGCTGTGTCCGCTGGCCCGCCGCTGGGCGGGTTGTACTTGAAGCCGCCATCGCGGGGCGGGTTGTGGGACGGGGTGATGACAATGCCGTCGGCCAGGCCGGGTCCGCCGGTGCGGACGCCGCCCGGCGCGCCGGCGCCGTTGGCCACCAGGATGGCGTGCGACAAGGCCGGCGTTGGGGTGTAGGCGTCGCGGGCGTCGACTCTAACCTCGACATCGGCGGCCCCTAGAACCTCCAGGGCCGTGCGCCAAGCCGGCAAGGACAGGCCGTGGGTGTCCCGCCCCAAGAACACCGGGCCATCGGTACCCTGGCCGCGCCGGTATTCGACAATCGCCTGGGTGATGGCGATGATGTGGTTCTCGTTGAAGGCCCCATCCAAGGCCGAACCGCGGTGGCCGGAGGTGCCAAACACCACCTGCTGGTTGGGGTTGGACGGATCGGGCTTGATGGAGTAGTAGGCCTGCAGCAGGGTATCCAGGTCGATCAGGTCTTCTGGCTGGGCGGGCTGGCCGGCTCGTGGGTGCATCGCTTCTCCTTGAGTTGATTCGACAACTGCTGCGCCGCTGCTGAGGTGCGGTCAAGAACAAGTAAAACGATAGTTGTTGCGAAGGGCCTAGGGGCGGGCCGATAGGCTTGGTTGCCATGGCTGACCGACTGTCTGAGAGTGATTTTGTTGCCCGCCCCTTTGAGGGCATCACGGGTGAAGCCGACCTGGTGGCGATGCGGGAGATCCTGCCCGCAGCCCAAGCCACGGCCACCCTAGGCCCAGACTATGGCGGTGGCCAGGTCCAGATTGTCACCTTGCTGCCGGACTTGGTCCGGGCCTGGCGGCGGGCCGATGGCGTGCCGGTCATCGCCCTGCAGCCTTCAACCTCCACGCCGGACCCAAGCCAGGACCTGGGCAATGCCGTGGTGGCCGCCCTGGCGGCGGAACCGGGCGAGGCCGCCCAGCCGGCGCCACTGGGGCAGCCCGGCCCCCGGTTGCAGGACGTGCTGGCCCCGGGTCAGGAGTTCAAGGTTGAACTGCTGGACAGCTTCGCCTACTGGGAGGAACTGGACCCGGCGAATGAGCAACTGGCCGACGCGGCCGTGCGGGCGGCGGACGTGATCCACCCCACCAAGCTGGTGGAGGGCGTACCTTCCGCCTACTGGACCCGGATCACCGGCCGGGAATATCTGCGCTGGTCGCCCGGCATCGAGGAGGAGGCTCTGCTGGACGGGCTGGCCCGCCTGCAAGCCAAGCGTGAGGCCGGGGTGATGGACGGCGCCAAGTACGCCGGCGCTTTCCGCACCGTGGGCCTGGTGATCCCGGTGTGGGACCTGCCCCGGGGCACCGAGGTGGAGGCTGTGGCCGAGCCGGCGGCGGCCTTTGTCAAGCGGCTCCAGGCGGCCCTGAAGGTCAAGGCGCCGTTGGATGCCAACGAGCGCCGGGCCCGCGCCGGCCTGGTGGCCCGGTCGTTGACGTTGCGTTGATGCCCTGATGATGACGTTGCGCGAATCCCCTGGTAATGGGACGGTTGGCGCCGTGCGGAAGGGGCCGGAAAGCTAGGATCGGTCCATGAACCCGCTCTGGGACGCCGTCCACCCCATGAACGGCGCCCAGCGTGTCGCGGTGGTGATCCCAGCCAAGAACGAATCGGCCCGGATCGCCGCCACCGTCCGCGCCGCCTTGACCATTCCCGGGGTTGACCTGGTGCTGGTGGTGGATGATGGCTCCGGCGACGCCACCGGAGCCTTCGCGCGGGAGGCCGGGGCCGTGGTGGTGCGCCACTCCCACAACCGGGGCAAGGCGGCGGCCATGGAGACCGGCGCCGCCATTGTCGCCATGCGGGATGAAGATGGCTATCC
>JAISTN010000278.1 GCA_031272565.1 Bifidobacteriaceae bacterium | reverse complement strand
CGAGCCAACCAACGCCATCGTCCCCAGCCAACCCGGCCGCTGACCTAACTACCCACAAGCCTGTCGACGCCACCCAGGCCGGCGGGGCCTTGGAAGTGGCCACCTTGGACCTGGACCCGCCTGGCCAACCCGGGCCCGCGGGCTCCAGGAAGTGGCCACCTTGGACCTGGACCCGCCTGGCCAACCCCGGTGGTCAACAGTCCAAGCAGTGGCCACCTTGGACCTGGACCCGGGTGGCCAGTTCCCGCTCACGAGCTTTCGTCACCTGGGACCCGTCCCCGCCTGACGAACCCGGAAGCGGGCGGTCGCGGATGGCGTTAGTGCAGGTCAGCAGGGTTCGTCATCTGGGACCCGTCCCCGCCTGACGACTCGCTTCACCCCGGGTTCGTCACCCGGGGACTATCAGGAGCGGTCGCTGCCTCCGGGGGCGGCATCGGGCGCCGCTGAGGTTTCTCCCGCCGCCGGGTTAGTGATTGCCATGTGGGGCGGCAGCCATTGGGTCATTTGGACGTGGACGTGCCAGTGGGTCCGCACCCAAATCATGGCCACCAGGGCCACCAACAGCGACGCGATTGCCCCCACGCCAATCGCCCAGCGCGGCCCCCAGACGTTGGCGATCCAGCCCACCAGGGGCGAACCGATGGGGGTGGAGCCGACAAACACCATCATGTACAAGGCCACGACCCGGCCGCGCATCTCCGGCGCCACCGAGAGCTGAATGGCAGAGTTGGCCGCCGTGATCAGCGTCAACGTGGCCGCCCCCACCGCGATGCCGCTGACGGCGTAGAACCAGTACCAGGGCGACAGGGCGGAAATGCCTGACACCACCCCGAAGGCCAACGCCGAGCCCACCACCAGGCGGACCCGCGGCCGGGCCCGGCGGGCAGCCAACAGTGAACCAACCAGCGCCCCCACCGCGAACAGGGAACCCAACAGGCCGTATTCGCCGGCGCCCTTGTCGAACGCACCGCGGGCCATCACCCCCATGGTGAGCTGGGCGTTCAGACCCAGGCAACCCACCACGCCCATCACGGTCAGGATCACCACCAGGTCCGAGCGGTGCTTGACAAAGGCCAAGCCCTCACGGATTTGCCCCCGCGCCTTGACCGCCGCCGGCATGGGGTTCAGTTCCTGCACTCGCAGCAGGGCCAATGCCGTGAAGGTGGTGACGAAGCTGAGCCCGTTGAACAGGAAGACCCAGCCGGCCGCCCAACGGGCCAAGGCCAGGCCGGCCACCGCCGGGCCAATCATGCGGGCGGCATTGAAGTTGGCCGAATTCAGCCCCACCGCGTTGGCCAGCAGCCGCGGACCCACCAACTGGCCCACAAAGGTCTGGAAGAAGGGCGCGTCGAAGCCAGTCACACAACCGCCGATGGCGGCGAACAGGCAGATCAGCCCCAGGTTCATTTGGCCGGCCAGCAACAGCCCGCCAAAGGTGAAGGCCAGGGCGGCCTGTGCCACCTGGGTGCACATCAGCACCCGGCGCCGGTCCCAGCGGTCCGCCATCAGCCCGCCCACCGGCGAGAGCAACAGGGACGGCCCAAACTGCAGGGCCGTCACCACGCCCACCCACCAGCCGTCGTCGTTGGTGAAGACAGTCAGGACAATCCAGTCCTGAGCCACGCGCTGCCCCCAGGTGCCAACGTTGGAGAACAACGCCCCCAGGTACCACACGCGGTAGTTGCGGACGGCGAGCGAAGCGAAGGTGTCTTTCACGGTTGTCTTCTGAGGGCGGGTCTAGGTGTCCGATGTCGTGTCACAAGTCAGGTGCCGGGTGGTCTGGATTCGGTTGGGGACGGATTGGCCTCTAATGGTCTACCACAAGACGAGGGCCGCGGGCGCCTCCGTGCTGGAGGCGACCGCGGCCCGGTTGGCCTGGGTTGGCTAGCTGAGCACTAGGACAGCCAGGAGTTGATTGGGCCTTGCGCGAAGTAGATCACGAACAGGATGGCCGTGATCCACATCAGCGGATGAACCTGCTTGAACTTGCCCTTAGCCACCTTGATCAGCACGAAGCTGACAAAGCCGGCGCCGATACCCACCGTGATGGAGTACGTGAACGGCATCAGGATGATTGTCAAGAAGGCCGGCAGTGCGACTTCGATGTCACGCCAGTCGATACCGCTGACCTGCATCATCATCAAGAAGCCCACCACCACCAGGGCCGGCGTGGCGGCCTCGTAGGGCACCATCTTGACCAGTGGAGCCAGAAACATCGACAACAGGAAGCAAATGCCGGTGATGATGGAGGCGAAGCCGGTGCGGGCGCCCTCGCCCACGCCGGCGGCTGATTCGATGTAGGAGGTGTTGGAACTGACACCACCCACGCCGCCGGCGATGGCGCCAACCGAGTCGACAATCAGGATTTCCTGGGTCTTGGGCGGGTTGCCTTCCTTGTCCA
This sequence comes from Bifidobacteriaceae bacterium, assembly GCA_031272565.1. Lineage (GTDB taxonomy): Bacteria > Actinomycetota > Actinomycetes > Actinomycetales > WQXJ01 > JAISSX01. The sequence continues at coordinate 6,013 of JAISTN010000278.1, read as the reverse complement.
GCAAGTCCGCCTCCGCGCCGATGGCGACCATGGTGCCCATGGTGTCGAAGAAGTCCGCCAGCAGCAGCGAGAAGACCATCAGAACGGCCACCAGCACGCCCATGTGCTTGAAGGCGCCCACGATGGAGAAGTCGCCAAACACCCCGAACTTCGGCAGCCAACCCTCGTTGACCAGCTTAGGTACATTCAGGGCCCACCCGCGCGGATTCTCCACGGACGACCCGAGCTTGGCCACCGCCTCGATGATGATGGCCAGGATGGTGGAGGTCACAATGGCGATCAGCAGGGCGCCCTTGACCTTGCGCACTGTCAGAATGATGGCGATCAACAAGCCGACAACGAAGACCAACACCGGCCAAGAGTGCAGCAGCGACGTGCCGCCCTCACCCAACTGCAGGGTGCTGCCATAGGTGGCGAACCGAGCGTCGATCAGGCCAACAAAGGCGATGAACAGGCCAATGCCCACGCTGATGGCGATCTTGAGCTGGGTGGGCACCGCCTTGAAGACGGCCTTGCGGAAGCCGGTCAACACCAGGAACAGGATGATGATGCCTTCCAGCACCACAATGCCCATGGCGTCGGCGAAGCTGGCGCCCGGAATCTGGGCCAGCGAATAGGTCACGATGGCGTTGATGCCCAAACCCGCGGCCAGAGCCAGCGGGAAGTTGGCCACCACGCCCATCAGGATGGTCATGAAGCCGGCCACCAGTGAGGTCATGACCGCGACACCCTCGATGTCGGCGGCGGCGCCCCCGCCAATGTAGGTGCCCTGTGCCGAAGGCGCGCCACCTAGGATCAGCGGGTTGAGGACGATGATGTAACTCATCGCGAAGAACGTAACGAGGCCGCCCCGGATCTCTTGGCCGAAGGACGAACCTCTCTCAGTGATTTTGAAGTACCGGTCGAGGACGTTCGTGGGCCGTGGGGCCGCTGGCGCCTTCGCCGCAGGAGGGGTTTTTGCCATGTTCACAATTCTGTCACAACTCCACCTGGCCGGCGACCCGCCCGGCGCGTCCCGCCGGAGTGTCGCCTAGAGTGTGAAGCGTGAGCGCCACACCGCCCAAGGTCAGCCTGAACCACCCCCTGCTGTTCGCCATCGGCACCGCCATGTGGCTGCTGGCGCTGGGGGTGCTGGCCGCCCTGCAGGCCACCGGTCACCTGGACCGGCCGGAGTGGCTGTGGATCTGCGGCGTTGGCGTGGCCTTGGGGGTGGTGGGCGTGATCTATTCGCGTCACTCCTGGCGGGCCAAGAACGACCAGTAGACGCCGGGGATGCCCCGCGGCCGTGGCACGGCCACCGGCCGAACCAGCAATCAGCCCTGGTCCAGCGCCGCTGCTGCGTCCGCTGGCGAGCCCAAATCAGGCGCCTCGGGGGCTGGCGCGGCGTCCTGGCCCGGCGCCACCTCCGGCTCCGGCTTCGTGGCCGGGCCCAACTCCAGCGGGATCAGCGTCGAATCATCCACCATGGCGTGGTTGGCCGGCCAGTGGGTGGCGCCGTGGGCGACATCGGTCTCCGAATGCGCCCCACAACCATGGTCATACGACACCACCTGGCCGTCGCGGGACGACCACTCGTTGGTGCAGACCCCAAAGACCCGCCGCAGCGACCCGGCCAGCGGCGTGACAAAGCCGCAGGTGGCGCACTTGGCGGCGGCCTTGACCGCCTCCGGCGCCGTGGGCCCGTGGTCGCCGTTGTACCAACGCTGGGCGGCGGCATCGCGCCCCTCCGGTGACAACACCCGCGGCCGGCCCAGGCCCAACTCCCAGATCGCAATCCGGTCCGCGTTCTTGCCCGTGGCCTCGTAGCCCGGCTCCAACCGGTCGTCATCGACAATGTGCGGCAGCACGTCCCCCGGGCCTAGGTCGCCCGGCCGCAGCCGCTCCGCCCACGGCACCCAGGGCGGCGCCAACAGGGCATCGCGCCCCGGCAGCAGTTCAGTTTCCGACACGGTGACGTGCCGGCCCCGCGGCACCCGGGCCACGGTGACGGCCCAGCGCCAGCCGACATAACCCGGCAGGGTGCAGGCGAAACTCAAGGTGCCCACCCGCTCGGCTTCCATTTCCAGCCCGATCAGCTCACCCACGTCACCCGGCCGGGTGATCTCCGCCAGGGCGGCCCGGGCCAGTTCGACGGCCTCAGCCGACTTCAAGTAGGTGTCCGCCTTGGGCGCGCGCACCCGCGAGGGCGCCACCGCCAACTCCGCCTGCCCGGCCGCCTGGGCCACGTCCGCCCGGCTCACGCTTCCAGATCCCCCGCCACCGCACGCAAGACTTGCGCCACCTTGGCGGAAGCCTTACGGTCCGGGTAGTGCCCCCGGCGCAGCGAGTTCGAAGTCTCATCCAGCAGCTTGATCACGTCCTCGATGATCACCACCATGTCTTCAGGCTTCTTGCGGTGGGACTTGACCACGGAAGGCGGCGCTGTCAACACCTGCACCCGCAACGCGGACGGGCCACGCTTGCCGTCAGCAACGTCGTACTCCACCCGGGCGCCAGACTTGGGTGCCGGGATGCCAGCGGGCAGGGCGGAGGCGTGCAGGAACACATCGGCTCCATCTTCACCCGAGATGAACCCGAAGCCCTTGTCCTCATCGAAAAACCTGACCTTGCCGGTGGGCACGTCGCTACCTCCCCAGAACGTTGAACTGCTCATCTAAGGCTACCGGGTTGCGGCGACAGGCGGAAAGCACAGGGCCTCCGCAGCGCCGCCGCAGGGAGTTCCCAGGAAAGCCGGTCACAATGCAAGACATGAGCACACCCTCTGCCCAACGTCTGCTGGTTGTCGATGACGAACCCAACATTCGCGACCTCTTGGCCGCATCCCTCCGTTTTGCTGGTTTTGAAGTGACCACGGCCGCCAACGGCCGCGAAGCCCTGGCCGGAGCCCAAAATGACCAACCCGATCTGATTGTCCTGGATGTCATGCTGCCGGACATGGATGGCTTCACCGTCACCCGCCGCCTGCGTGAGACAGGTCAGCACATCCCCGTATTGTTCCTGACCGCCAAAGATCAAACCGATGACAAGGTCCACGGCCTGACCGTGGGCGGTGACGACTATGTCACCAAGCCGTTCTCGCTAGAGGAGGTGGTGGCCCGCATCAGGGCGGTGCTGCGCCGCACCGGCCGGGGCAGCGAAGCCGACCAGGACGATGCCATTTTGCGGGTGGCGGATCTCGAGTTGGACGAAGACTCGCACGAGGCCCGCCGGGCCGGCCAGGAAATCGACTTGAGCCCCACCGAGTTCAAGCTGCTGCGCTACCTGATGATCAACGCCGGCCGTGTGGTCAACAAGACCCAGATCCTGGACCACGTCTGGGACTACGGCTGGGTGGGCGACGCGGCCATCGTGGAAAGCTACATCAGCTACCTGCGGCGCAAGCTGGACGTGACCGTTGACGGCGCCACCCTGCCGCCACTGATCCACACCAAGCGGGGCGTGGGCTATGTTCTGCGCATGCCCCGGGAGAGCGAACACTGATGGCACTTGACGGTCTGGCGGCCAAGGCGGCGGGTCACCCTGCCGCCCCGGCCACTGGCGCTACCGGCGGGGCGCCCCTTCAGGGGCCGCGCCGGCAGCGGCCGCTGGCGGTCCGTCTGGCCGCGATCATCGCTGTGTTGATCGTGACCGGGCTGGCCGCCGCCGGCACCATCTTTGCCATCACCCTGCACCACAACCTGATGGACCAGGTGGACGGCCAGCTACAGACCCAGATCCGCGACTGGCGGCCGGACACACTGATGGCCGGCCGGGGTGGCGGCGCCGGACCCACCCAGTTCGCCTACTACATCTTTGGGCCAGACGGGGTCCAGTTGACCAGCCTGATCACGGCGGGCAACGACCCCGGCATTGAGACCTTCACCCCCCAGCAGGCCACCGCGGCCAATGGCACGCCCTTCACGGTCACGGCAGAGGGCGGCGCCAAGTACCGGGCCATCACCTTGCTGGCGACTGATCGGGCCACGGGTGATTCCTACACCCTGATGCTGGCCCTACCACTCGATTCGGTGGCCGCCACCACCCGCCACATGGTCCTATGGATCATCTGGCTGACCCTGGCCGGCGGCCTGATCGCCACGGCCGTGGGCTACGCCATGGTCAAGCGGTCCCTGCGGCCGCTGCGGGCCGTCGAGGAATCGGCCGCCGCCATCGCCGCCGGTGATCTGTCACGGCGGGTGCCCGCTGCCGCCCCCGGCACCGAGGTGGGCAGCTTGACCACCTCACTGAACGTCATGCTGACCCAAATCGAGGCCTCGTTCCAGGCCCAGGCGGCCTCTGAGGCCCGCATGCGCCAGTTCGTGTCCGACGCCTCCCACGAGCTGCGCACCCCCCTGGCCGCGTTGCGCGGCTACGCCGAGTTGTACCGGATGGGGGCGCTGCCGGGCGAAGAGGACGTCTCCGGCGCCATGCGCCGCATCGAGGACGAGGCCAAACGGATGGGCCTGCTGGTCAGCGACCTGCTGACCCTGACCCGCTTGGATGAGGGCCGCCCACTGGGCCACCAACCGGTCGACCTGGTGGTGCTGGCCGGTGACGCAGCGGCCGACACCTGCGCCCTGGACCCGGCCCGGGAAGTCCGGGTGCTGGTGGACCCGGCGGCGGCAGGCGGCGCCCTGACCGAAGGTGACGAATCCGCCCTGCGCCAGGTCATGACCAACCTGATTGGCAACGCCGTGCGCTACACCCCCGCCGGTTCGCCCATCGAAATCGTGGTGGGGGCCGGTGCGGCCCCTGAACTGCCCGGCCAGCCGGCCGTCTGGCTGGAGGTCCGCGACCACGGCCCGGGCGTGCCGCCGGACAAGGTGGCGCGGGTCTTCGAACGCTTCTACCGCCTGGACGCTTCCCGGTCGCGCGATTCGGGCGGCTCAGGCCTGGGCCTGGCAATCGTGACTTCGATTGTGCAGGCTCACGGCGGCACCGTGTCACTGGGCCCCACGCCCGGTGGGGGGGCCACCTTCCGGGTCGCCCTGCGGGGGCAGACACAGGTGCCCGATGGCGCCCGCCAGCCGGCCGGGTCTGCCGCCACCACCACGGGCGGCATCGGGCAGGCCGCCTTCCAGAGCCCCAGCCAAGACCGGGTGAAGGCCGGCATCTGACGGGTCGCTTGACCGCTTCTAGTTCTGCCGCGGCCTGCGGCTTTGGTCTTGGTCCACTAGCATGGCCATGCAACTGCTAGGCAACCGGAACGGACTTCGATGGGCACGTCCAACGCCCCCGAATGGCTCCTCGGAGTATGGAGCCGCTCGATCCTTGAACTGGGTTCGCCTGCCGATGCCGCCGAGATCGAACGGATTGGCGACCAACTGTTGTCCCGCTGGGCCAACCCGGCCCGGCACTTCCACGGCCTGAGCCACCTGATCACGGTGCTGGAGCGGATCAACGAACTGGCCCAGGAAGCCTCCAGCCCGCCCACCGTCCGCCTGGCGGCCTTCTACCACGGCGCCGTCATGACCACGGACCTGGATTCGTTGGACTCCCACACCTGGGGTGAGGATGAAGAAGCCAGCGCCGATTTCGCCTACGCCCAGTTGAACCACCTGGAGGTGGCTGAACCGAAAGCGGCCCGGGTCCAGTGGCTGATCGCCTCCCTGGGGCAGCGGCCCGGGGTCATCACCGACCCGGACCTGGCGGTCCTATGCGACGCCGAACGGGCCATCTTGGCCTCCGACCCGCAAACCTACCGGGCCTACGCCAAATCGGCACTGGCGGAATACGCCCACGTGCCGGAAGCCACCGTGCTGGCCACCCGCCTGGTGGTGCTACGGCGCTGGCTGGCCAAGGACCGGCTGTACCTGACCTCGATCGCCAACACCTGGGAGGACGCGGCCCGCAACAACGTTGAGGCCGAACTGGCCCGCACGGTCAAGCAACTCCAAGCCATGGGCGTGCCCACCGAGCCCGCTGCGGCCACGCCAGCAGAGCCGGCGGCGGCCACACCGGCGGCGCCGGCCACCGCGCCGGTTGACGAAGATGAACTGGATGATTCGTACTGGGACACGGTCATGCCGGCCAC
>JAISTN010000264.1 GCA_031272565.1 Bifidobacteriaceae bacterium | reverse complement strand
TCGCCCGGCCGGTAGCCCTCGGTCAGGGCGCGCAGGCCGGCCAGGCGCTCGCCGCCAAAGCGCTGGGCGTCGGTGATGCGTCGCTCCGCCAACCGGCCCAGGGGCGATTCGGCCGGCACCGGCGGGTGCCGCGACGGCCACCAGACCACCACCGGCGCGTCCGGCAGTAGCAGGGGCGTCACCACGGCATCCAGGTGGCCGGTCGGCTCGCCGTGCACCCGCAGCACCACCACCTCGGAGGCGCCGGCGTCCGAGCCGACCCGGATTTGGGCGTCCATGGCGGCCGGCCCGGCCGGGTCTTCGGTGCTGACCACAATGATGCGGCAGGGGTGCTCCATCGAGGCGGCGTTGGCGGACTGGAGCGAAGCCTCGATCTCACTGGGGGCGCAGTCGATCACCAGGGTCAGCACGCGGCCCAGGGCGGAAACACCGCCGTCCTCGCGCATTTCGACCAGTTTGGTCACCACCTGGCCGGAGGTGGTGGCGTACAGGGGAATGATCATGGCCGCCTCCAAACCCGCTTGTCGCGGGCCATCAAGGCGGTGGCGCCGGCCGGGCCCCAGGTGCCAGCCGGGTAGGGTTCCGGCGGCTGCCCGCTGGCGGCCCAGTAGCTCTCCACCTGGTCGATCACCCGCCAGGCCTGGTAAACCTCGTTGGCCTGCGGGAACAGCGGGTCGTTGCCCAGCAGCACGTCCAGCAGCAGCCGCTCGTAGGCGTCAGGTAGAGCCTCGGTGAAGGCGTGGCCAAAGGCGAAGTCCATGGTGACATCCCGCACCTCCATGGTGGTTTCCGGCACCTTGGCGCCAATCCGCAGCGTCATGCCCTCATCGGGCTGAATCCTAAAGACAATGGCGTTGGCACCCTGGTAGGGCGTGTCCAGGCCGGGCGGGCAGCCGGTGGCCGGCCGGCGTGCCACCAGGGCAATCTCCGTCACCCGCCGGCCCAGGCGCTTGCCCGTCCGCAGGTAAAACGGGGTGCCCTCCCAGCGTGGCGTCTTCACCGCCAGCTTCAGCGCCCCAAAGGTGTCGGTGGCCGAATCGGCCGGGATGCCGTCTTCCTCCAGGTAGCCGCGCACCTTCAGGTTGCCCTGCCAGCCGGCCGTGTACTGGCCGCGGGCAGTGGCCTGCTCCACCGGGCCGTCCAGCTCTACGGCCGCCAAGACCCGCTCCTTTTCGAGGCGCAGATCGGCCGCCGTGAAGCTGGCCGGGCGTTCCATCGCCACCAGAGCCAGCAGTTGCAGCAAGTGGTTTTGCAACACGTCCCGGGTGGCGCCGATGCCGTTGTAGTAGCCGGCGCGTGCCCCTACGCCCAAGTCTTCGGCCTGGGTGATCTGGACGTGGTCGATGTAGGTGGAGTTCCAGAGCGGTTCGAAGATCTGGTTGGCGAAACGGCAGACCACGATGTTGCGGACCGTTTCCTTGCCCAGGTAGTGGTCGATCCGGAAGACGGCCTCAGGTGGGAAGGCCTGGGCCAAGGTGGCATCCAGGGCTTTAGCCGAAGCCAAGTCCCGGCCAAAGGGTTTTTCGACAATCACCCGCCGCCACGGCCCGCCGGGGGCTGTGACCGGAGCCGCGGCAGCGGCCGGGTCCGAGGGCGTAGCCAGGCCGGAGGCCGCCAGGTGGTGGCAGACCAGTGGGAAGGAGGCGGGCGGCAGTGACAGGTAGAAAGCCCGGTTGCCGCCGGTGCCCTGGGTCGTATCGGCCTGCTCCACGGCCTCCTTGAGGCGGCCGTAGGCGGCCGGGTCCGCCACGTCGCCGGCCACGTAGCGCATCTGGCCGGCCAACTGCTCCCAGACGCGCTGGCGGAAAGGTGTGCGGGCGGCGCTGGCCACGGCCGAATGGGTTTGCCGGATGAAGTCCTCCGTGGTCTGCTCCCGGCGGGCAAAGCCGGTGATGGCGAAGCCGGCCGGCAGCAGGCCCCGGTTGGACAGGTCATACAGGGCCGGCAGCAGCTTGCGCCGCGCCAGGTCGCCCGTCACCCCAAAGACGACCAGGCCGCAGGGACCCGGGATGACTGGCACCCGGCGGTCGGCCGGGTCCAGCAGCGGGTTCACGCCCGTCAGGGCAGTTGTCACAAGCTACCAGCCGCCTCGATGGATTCCCGGGCGGCCGCCGCCACCGCCTCTGGTGTGAAACCGTACTGGGCAAACAACTGGTCGGCTGAGGCAGAGGCGCCAAAGCCTTCCACCGAAATGGACCGGCCGGCATCGCCCACCAAGCCCCGCCACGGCGCCGCCAGGCCGGCCTCGACCGACACCCGGGCCTTGACGGCCCCCGGCAGCACCGACTCGCGGTAGGAGGCAGGCTGTTCGGCGAACCACTCCAGACAGGGCACCGACACCACCCGGGCGCCGATGCCGTCCCGGCACAGCAGGTCGCGGGCGGCCAGCGCCAGTTGCACCTCCGAGCCGGAAGCCAACAGCAGCACGTCCAGGCTGGGCAGAGGCGAATCGGCCAGGATGTAGGCGCCCGCACACAGGTCGACCGCGTCGCCCAAGCCCTGGCCGGCCCGGTCGAAGACCGGCAGATTCTGGCGGCTCAAGATGAGGCCGGCCGGCTTGCGCCGGGCCAGGATGTGGCGCCAGGCCCAAGCCGTCTCGTTGGCGTCGGCCGGGCGGACAATGTCCAGGCCGGGTACGGCCCGCAGCGAGGCCAGGTGCTCCACCGGCTGGTGGGTGGGGCCGTCCTCACCGACACCGATCGAATCATGGGTCCAGACAAACGTTACCGGCAGGCCCATCAGGGCGCTCAGCCGGACCGAGCCGCGCATGTAGTCACTGAAGACCAGGAAGGTGCCGCCGTACGGCAGCGTGGGCCCGTGCAGGGCGATGCCGTTCAAGACGGCGCCCATGGCGTGTTCGCGGATGCCGAAGTGCACGGTGCGCCCGCCCGGATTGTCCGGCAGGAAGGACGTTTCGCCCTTCATTGACGTGTTGTTGGACCCGGCCAGATCGGCCGAACCGCCCCACAGTTCCGGCAGGACGGCGCCCAGGGCCGTCAAGACCTGGCCGGAGGCCGCCCGGGTGGCGATCGGCGTGTCTGGCGGGAAGACCGGCAGGGCCTGGTCCAGGCCGGCCGGCAGTTCGTGCGCCTGGAGGCGGTCCAGCAAGGCCGCCCGCTCCGGATTGGCGGCCCGCCAGGCGGTGAAGGCCTGGTCCCAAGCCGCCTTGGCCGCCGCCCCGCGGGCGAGCGCCTGATGCGTGTGGTCCAGGATGTCACCGGCCACCTGGAACGACTGGGCCGGGTCAAGGCCCAAAGCTTGTTTCAGCCCGGCCAACTCTTCGCCGCCCAGCTTGGAACCGTGAATGCCGCCGGTGTTCTGCTTGGTGGGGGCCGGCCAGCCGATGATCGACCGGACCCGCACCAGCGATGGCGCATCGGTCTGGTCCTGGGCCGCCTTCAGGGCCTCGTAGAGCGCGGCGTAGTCCTCGCGGTATGCGCCGCCGGCCGTCCAGTCGACCGTGGCCGTGTGCCAGCCGTAGGCCTGGTAGCGGGCCATCACGTCCTCGGTGAAGGCCACGTTGGTGTTGCCCTCAATTGAGATGCGGTTCTCATCGAACAGGACCACCAGGTGGCCCAGCTTTTGTGTGCCGGCCAGCGAGGAGGCCTCCGAGGTGATGCCTTCTTCCAGGTCGCCTTCGCCGGCGATCACCCAGATGGTGTGGTCGAAGGGACTGAGGCCGGCCGGCGTGTCCGGGTCGAACAAGTAGCGCTCGCGACGGGCCGCCATGGCCATGCCGACGGCCGAGGCCAAGCCCTGGCCCAGCGGGCCGGTCGACATTTCGACGCCCGGGGTCAGGCCCCATTCCGGGTGCCCGGGAGTGACCGAGCCGGCCGTGCGCAGCGCCTTCAGATCGTCCAGGCTGACGCCGTAGCCGGCCAGGTAGAGCTGGGTGTACAGCAGCGCGGAGGCGTGGCCAGAAGACAGGATGAAGCGGTCGCGGCCCAGCCAACTGGGGGTGGCCGGGTCGTGGCGCATCAGGCGCTGGAACAGCAGGTAGGCGCCGCCGGCCAGCGAAATGGCGGTGCCGGGGTGGCCGCTGCCGGCCTGTTCGACGGCATCCGCCGCCAGGGCTTTGGCCGTGGCGACGGCACGATCATCAAGGGGAGACCAAGTTAGGGCGTTTGACATAGTGCCCAAGTGTAATGACCGCGGCCGGGGGCCGGTGAGTCCTGGGCCGTCGCGAGACGATTCGGCCCGCCGGCGGCGGTTCGGAGGCGGCTTGGTTGGCGGTGGACCACAATTGGGTCCATGGCATCAGGTAACGGGGTGGCCGCGGGTTCCGGCCGGCGGGACCTGAGCCAGTTGCTGGACATCTACCTGGCCCACCTGCGGGTGGAAAAGGGCCGCTCTGGGGCTACCTTGGCCGCCTACGGCCGGGATCTGGGCCGGTACCGGGACTTCCTGGCGGCCCGGCAGGTGGACGATGTCGCCCAGGTTGACGAGGGCACGGTGGCGGCCTACCTGCGCTACCTGCGGGGGGAAGGCGGCGGGCCGGGGTTGGCGGCGGCATCGGCAGCCAGAGCCGTGGTGGCGGTCCGCGGCTTTCACCGTTTCGCGGCCGAAGAAGGCTGGGCGCCGGGCAACCCGGCGGGCCAGGTCAAGCCGCCGCGGGCCGGCCTGCGCCTGCCCAAAGCCCTGACGGTGGACCAGGTGGCACGGCTGATCGCTCAGGCCGGGGTGGGGGATGAGCCGGCCGCCTTGCGCGACCGGGCCCTGTTGGAACTGCTCTACGCCACCGGCGCGCGCATCTCCGAGGCGGTGGGTCTGGATGTGGACGATCTGCACCGCGACACCAGCCGCCCGGCCGTGCGCCTGTTCGGCAAGGGTTCCAAGGAGCGGATTGTGCCGGTGGGTGGTTACGCCCAGGCGGCGGTGGAGGCCTACCTGGTGCGCGGCCGGCCGGCCTTGGCGGCCCACGGCCGCGGCACGCCGGCGCTGTTTGAGATCGGAAGAGCACACG
>JAISTN010000246.1 GCA_031272565.1 Bifidobacteriaceae bacterium | reverse complement strand
CCTGGTCATAGTGACGGCGCTGGCCTCCCCGCCGCCCCGGCCGCGCATGATCGACCGTTGCCTGGTGGCGGCCTACGACGGCGGCCTGGACGCGGTCATCTGCCTGACCAAGGCCGACTTGGGGTCCGATGCCGCCCTGCGGGCCTTGTATGAACCGCTCGGCATTGCGGTGGTGGCGACCGGCCTGCCCGATGACGCCGGCCTGCCGGAGGGACCGCCGGAGGGCCAGCTTGACGGAGACGACAGCGGGCACCTTGAGGGGCTGGACCAGGTGCGGCAGTTGCTGGCTGGGCGGGTGTCGGTGCTGGTGGGACACTCCGGGGTGGGCAAGTCGACGCTGGTCAACGCGCTGGTGCCGGGGGCCGGCCGGGCCACCGGCGCGGTCAATGATGTGACGGGCCGGGGGCGGCATACCTCGTCGAGCGCCGTCGCCTTGCGGTTGCCGGGCGGCGGTTGGGTAATCGACACGCCCGGGGTACGCTCGTTCGGGCTGGATCACGTTCAGCCCGAACACGTGCTGGCGGCGTTCCCAGACTTGGCCCAGGTGGCCCAGGCAGACTGCCCGCGGGGCTGCCCCCACACCAAGGGGGCGTTGGATTGCGCCTTGGAACAGTGGGCGGCCGGGTCGGCCGAACGGGCGGCGCGGGTCGAATCGTTCCAGCGCCTGCTGGCGAGTCGTGATTAGGAGGGTGTGTGATGGCGAAGGACAGTGGGGGTGGCGCCAAGGCGTCGAAGAAGGCGACGGCCCGCCTGGAGGCGATTGCGGCGGCGCAGGCCCGGCCGGTGGAGCCGGGCACCTACTTGGAGGACCTGCGGTTGGCGCTCAGCCTGGCGGACCAAATCGATGAGATCACCTTGTCTCGCTTTGGCGCGCCCGACCTGACCGTGGAGGCGAAGGAAGACTCGACACCGGTGTCCGATGCCGACCGCCGGGCGGAGGCCTTCGCCCGCGAACAACTGGAACGGGCTCGCCCGGCGGACAAGGTGCTGGGGGAGGAGTTTGGCGGCACCAAGAAGTCGAAGCTGCTGGCCATCCAGGAGGCGGGCACCCGGGCTTGGGTGATCGACCCGATTGACGGCACCGCCAACTATGTGCGCGGCCTGCCGGTCTGGGCCACGCTGATTGGTCTGGTGGCCGATGGCCGCCCGGCGGTGGGCGTGGTTTCGGCGCCGGCTTTGGGGCGGCGTTGGTTTGCGGCGGCGGGCTATGGCGCTTGGCGGGGCTACGGCCTGGACAACGCCCAGCGGATCAAGGTCTCTAAGGTTAAGAAGCTGGGCGAGGCCTTCTTGTCCTATTCGTCGCTGGCGGACTGGGAGGATCAGGGCCGGCTGCCGGGTTTGCTGCGCTTGGCGGGCGACGTGGACCGGACGCGGGCCTTTGGCGATTTCTGGAGCTACATGCTGCTGGCGGAAGGTTCGGTTGATATCGCGGCCGAGCCGGAACTGGCGCCGCATGACATGGTGGCGGTGGCGGCCGTGGTGGCGGAAGCCGGCGGTCTGTTCACCGACACCAAGGGCAAGGTGGTGGGGCCGTTTGGCGATGACGGCCTGGCCACTAACGGGCGCCTGCATGAGCGGGTGGTGTCCTACCTGCGCAAGAAGAGCGCCAAGGACTGATTCGCGGGCTGGTTGGCCGCTGCCGGCCAGGGTTGGCGGAGCCCCGCCCTGGCCTGGGCAAAGGCTGGCGAGTGGCCGTTAAGTCCCCATTGGTCCCCGGGGACTTCTCCCCATGGCGCGGCGGCGGCGGAACCAATAGTCTGGTAGTGGTCAAGAGCCCCAACGCCCCAGCCGTTAGACCAAGGAGAGTCCAATGGAGTTCTCAGGTATGGATCTGACCGCGGTCCAGAAGGCCGCGAGCGATCTGAAGACCCAAGGCAACAAGACTTCGGTCCTGCGTGATGAGATCGACAAGCTGATCAAGTCCATGGAGGACCTTTGGGTGGGGGCTGATGCCAAGGACTTTGTCTACAGCCGCTGGCCCAAAGAGAGCCGCAAGATGACGACGCTGGGCGAGAAGCTGCTGGGGCTGGCGGACAAGTTGACCCGGCAGATCAACGACCAGGTCGCCACTTCGTCCGCCACCAGCCTGGACGGCGGCAACGAAAGCTGGTTCTTCGGCATGCGCAATGCCCCAGACTACGGCGAGAACGACAAGGGTGAGGCCTACAAGGCGGAGGCGGTGCCGCCTGAAACCCCAATTGACGCCTCTGCCATCACCTTGGAGTCGGTCAACCAGGGGTCCTTCGGTGACTGTTACTTCCTGGCCGCTCTGGCTGGCCTGGCGGAATCCGATCCCGAATTCCTGGCCAACAACATGCAGCTCAACCCAGATGGCACTTATACGGTGCGCTTCTATAGGGCGAACCCGGAAACGGGCAACATCGAACCCGTCGACATCACGATCGATCCTGTCGTGTCGTCTGGCGGCGCCGGAGACGCATCCGGTAACCCCAACTGGGTGTCGATCTATGAGGCGGCCTACGCCAAGTATCTGGATGGCAGCCAGGTGGACTACGACGATCTGGATGGCCCCTTGAACCTTGGCGGCCTCCCGAGGACGCCTTACTTGGCGCTGACAGGCGCAAATCCTGAGGTCGGCTACCCGGGCATCGATGGCCTGACCGAGATGCTGAAGAACGGAC
>JAISTN010000173.1 GCA_031272565.1 Bifidobacteriaceae bacterium | reverse complement strand
ATCAGGCCCGCCTCGGTGCACCAAGCCGGGGCATCGGCGGCCTCGGGGTCGCTGGAGGCCACGGCGGCAGCCACCGCCTGGCTGTTCTTGACCCACGGCCCCGGGATCGCCGGCGAGCCGTCATCGATCCGAACCGTCACCGTCTGCCCTACCACCGGGCGGCCCCAGACGTCACGCAGACGAACCTGTGCCACTACCGTCTCGGTGTTGTCCGCCACCACGTTGTTGGTGGTGAAGATCAATTCGGACCGCGCCGGATCGGCCTCGCCGGTGTAGGCGTGGTTAGAGTACTTGACCACCGTGTCGGAACCGTCCTTGGAGATGGTCACCTTGCAGACCACGTCATGTTGCCCGGCAGGCACCTCAACTTGGGCGCTGGTACCACCAGGCACCGCCCGGCCGTCAATAAACCACTGGTAGGCCACGGTGGCGTCGGCCGGTTGCAGCGAATCGATCTGCACGCCCAGGCCGGGGTGGGTATGTAGCACCACCAAGTAAGGCTGGGAGACCACCAGCAGATCGGCCACCTGGACGTGGTTGGTGTACTTGACCACGGAACCTTGGCCGGCCGCGGCCACGGTCACCTTGACTACCAGGTCCTGACCGGCATCGGCCGCCAGCAGCTTGTAGGTGGCGCCGGTGACACCAGGAATGGTGCTGCTGCCCCGGAACCAAAGGTAGCTGACGGTGGCGCTGTCCGGGGTGTAGGGGATGGCTACGCTCAGGGTCGAGCCAACCTTCGGGTCACCGGTCAGTTCCGCCTTGCCGGCGCTCAGGGCGGCCGGCACCTGGACGTGGTTGGAATACTTGATGACGGTGGTGTCACCCACCACGGTCACCTTGCAGACCAGGTCTTGGCCGGTCATGGCAGTGGTCACGGCCAGGGTCGAATCGCTGGAGGCCGGGCCCACGGACTTGGTGCCGTTGAACCACTGGTAGGTGATGGTCGAACTGCCCGCCGGGAGCACCGAGACGCTGACGGTCAGGTTGGTACCGGGAGTGGCGTCACCCACCACCACGGGCTGAGAGACCCACAGATCGGCGATCGTGGTGGCGGCGGCGCTGCCCACCGCCGGGCCGCCGGCCCACGCGGGGGAAACCCCCTGGGCCAAGGCCAGACCACTGACCAGCAAGGCGGTGGCTGCCAGGCTGGCTGCCCGCCTGGTTGGGGGTATAGAGAGAGTGCGGCGCAAACTCATTGGGGTTCCTTCCTTAGGGGGGTTTAAGGACAAGTTCAGTTGGGGTAAGGCGAATAATTCCGCCAATTCTACGGCGACCCACCGCCACCCCTGGCCTACTTGAACCCCTCCGGGACCCCAAGGCCGGCACCGTTGGCGGCCCCGGTCAGGTTCAACCGATGACACCCGGGGCCGGGCCGGCGGTGCAGACCACACCATCGGCCGCGTCCACCAGTTCCTCCGCCATGCCCTTGGCGTGGGCCGCCGATCTCGCCAGCAGGGCCACCGTTGGCCCTGAACCAGACACCACCGCGCCCGCCGCGCCGGCCATGACCGCCCGGACTGCCATCTGCCCCAACCCCGGGCGCAGGTCGATGGCGGCCGGCTGCAAGTCGTTAACCAGGTTGGCCCCCACCGCCACCGGGTCGCCCGCCTCCAACCCGGCGATCAGCGCCTCTGGAATGGCTGGCGGCTCGCCCAAGCCGGCCCCCGCGTGCCGCTGCGGCAAATTGCCGGACAGCGCCATGTAGTCGAAGCGGCGGAACACGGTGGGCGTGGACAAGCCGGCCCGGCTGGTCAACAACACCCAATGGAATTGCCCCCCGGCCGGCACCGGCTGTAACACTTCCCCCCGGCCGGTGCCGATGGCGCTGCCGCCCAGCAACAGGAATGGCACGTCAGACCCAACCTGGGCGGCAACTGTGCTGAGTTCGGCCGAGTTCAGCCCAAGACCCCACAGTTGGTTCAGTGCCACCAGGGCGGCGGCGGCATCGGCCGAACCACCCGCCAGCCCACCCGCCACCGGGATGCCCTTGTCGATCTGGATCAGCACCGGCCGCTCGGCTTCTCCCAAGCCAGCCGCCAGCCGCAGCTCCCGGGCGGCCACCAGCGCCAGGTTGGCCCGGCCCACCGGCACATGCGGGGCGTCGGTACCAGTCACCTCGACCGTATCCTCCGGCCCTTCGGCATCACTCACCGTCACACGTTCCTTCAGGTCGACGGCGTGGAACAACGTGTGGAGTTGGTGAAAGCCATCCCGCCGCCGGGCGCCCACCCGCAACGACAGGTTGATCTTGGCCGGGGCCACCGCCGTGACGCTCATGCTTGGTTCCTTTCGCTCAAGAGCCGTTGCCTCTGTCCCCAGCCCCCGCCCGGGCCTGGCTGGACGCTTCATCCGAGGCTTGGCCCGGGCCCACCCCAGCGGCCAGCCGCGCCGCCGCCAAGCGGGCGAAATCGGCTACGCCCAGCGTTTCGCCACGGGCACCGGACTCCACCCCGGCCGCCCGGCAGACCGCCTCCGCCTGGGCGGCGCCGCCGGCCCACGGTGCCAAGGCTGCCCGCAGGGTCTTGCGCCGGG
>JAISTN010000155.1 GCA_031272565.1 Bifidobacteriaceae bacterium | reverse complement strand
CTGGACGATGAAGCCACCATCAAGACCCTGACAATCAAAGACGGCCGGGTCTGGCTGATGCCGCAGAACCCCACCTACACGCCCATCGAAGGCCACAAGGCCCAGATCCTGGGCAAGGTGGTCTGCGTGGTGCGGTCACTCTAAGCACGTCGTCCTGACCGGTTCGCCCGGCCGGCCCCGCGGCCGGCCGGGCGAGTGGTTCTTAAGAGTCGCGCCCCCTTGAGGGTCGCCCTCATGTGAGCCCTGCCGGAGACTTGAACGGGACCGGGCGGGCGTGGTGACCGACGTTTCCCCGGGGCGCCAGGCGTCTGCGCGGGCTATTGGACGTCTCCGCGGGCGCCAGGCGTCTGCGCGGGCTCTTGGACGTCTCCGCGGGGCGCCAGGCGTCTTCGCGGGGCACCAGGCGTCTGCGCGGGCTCTTAGGCGTCGTCGCGGGCTCTTGGACGTCTCCGCGACCGGTCAGGCCGCCGGCGTGAAGTGGGCGGAATACTTGACGGCCGTGCCAACCCCGGACTTGGTCACCGTCACCTTGACCACCATGTCCTGGGTCGCGTCGGCCGCCTGGACCAGGTAGGCGGCACCAGAGCCCACCACCGCCGTGCCCCGGTACCAGGTGTAGGTGACCGGGGCATCAGCCGGCAGGTAGGCCGCCGTGGCGGTCAACACCTGGCCCACCCTGGCCTGGCCACTCACGGTCAGCGCGCTAACTCCCAGCACGGCCAGGCGCTCCGAGTACTTGACAACCGTCTGCACTCCCAGCGCCACGGTGACCTTGAACGACACCGTTTGGCCGGCATCGGCCGCCGTCAAACGGTACGACGGGCCGGTCGCCCCACCGATCAGCGAGGTGCCCCGGAACCAGGCGAACGTGACCGCCGCCCCAGCCGGGCCATAGTTGACCCCGGCCGTGATCAGCCCGCCCGGGGCCGCCGGGCCAAACAGGACCGGTTGGCTGACCGTGACGCCATCGGCCACCTGGAGGTGGTTCGAATACTTGGCGACCGTCAAGCCGCCCAGCGACACGGTCGCCTTGACCACAATGTCCTGGCCGCCATCGGCCGGCGTCAACTGGTAGGTGGTCCCGGTGGCGGCCGTGATGCGGGAAGTGCCCCGGAACCAGGTGTAGGTCACCGCTTGGCCGGCCGGTGAGACGCCGGCCGCGGTCACGGTCAAGGTGGCACCGATCTGCGGCGTGCCGGTCAGGGCGACCGAAGCGATCCCCAGCGGCTTGTCACCCAGGCGGCTACGCAGGCCCACCGGGTAGCCCACCCAACTGGCCGGCACCTGGCCGCCGGGAGCGACATCGGCCGCCTGGCCTAGCAGGTCGACCAGGGTCCAGCCGTCCGCCAGAGCCGCCTGCAGCTCCGCCGAAGTTGGATCCAACAGGATGCGGCGCTGGCCGCCCGGGCAGGTCAAGGCGAACTCGCGGTTGACGGCGATGGCCCCGGCGATGTCCGTACAGCCCCGCCAAAAGCCAGCCAGCTTGGCGTAGGCGACGCCGGACTGTTTGGTGGCGCCCGCGGTGTGGTCGGCGTGGGAACCGATGCGGGTGATCAGGCCAAAGCCGTCTTCGAACGGATCATCGGTGGGGGTGTCCAGCGCGGTCGCGTCATCAAGCAGGTCATACCAGTAGACGGCCGGCACGCCGCCCACCGCCCGCAGGCGGACCATGACGTTGACCAACAGTTCGGCCTGGACCTTCTGGCCAATCGCCCACAGGCCGGCCGTGGACCAGCCGATTTCCGTCACCCAGATGGGCAAGGTCTGGCCGTAAGCGGTGGTGGTCAGCACCTTGGCGTCGGCCGTGCAGAGGGCGGCAAACTCCTGCGAGTTGTAGCCCTGACCGGCGTAGCTGGCACAGCCGGTGGCGGTGTGGTACGGGTGCAGCGACCAGCCGTCGATCGCCACGTCATGGTCCCGCAGGTAGTTCAACACCACCTGGGACCAGGCCAGGTCGGAGCCATTGACGGCGCCAGCCAGGATGGGCACGCCCGGAGCCATGTCACGCAGCGACGGGGTCGCCAGGCCGTGGGTGGACGGGTTGACCAGGTCCTCCACCAGCTTGGCGTAAGCGGTGGGACAACCCTGGCTGCGGACTGGGTCCGAGGCACAAGAAATCGAACTGTTCCACTCGTTCCAGATCTCGATGGCGGCCAGGTTCTGCGGCCCATAGGCGGCGATGACGCGCTGCGCGTAGCGGGCAAAGGCTTCGCGTTCGGCCGTGGTGTTGGGGTAGCCGCCGGCCACGTGGGCGGAGTTGGAATAGTCCAGGATCAGCAGCAGCTTGCCGCCATACTGGGGGACCTCCAGCAGGCGGGCCACGGCCGCCTGGCTAACGGCCTGCTGCTCCGCCGTGGGGTGGTCGCCGTTGTTGGCCCAGTTGATCTCATCGCGCAGGGAGGTGGCGCCCAGTTCCGTCATGGCAATCTGGGGCAAGGTCTGGCCGCCGGCCCGGGTGGCCCAGTTGCCCATGGTGCCAAGGTGGCTGGAGGCGCCCATGATGAACTGGCTGGGGACCAGCGGCGGGGCCGCTTCGGTGGCCGATGCCGTAGAGGCGGGGTCGGTGGCTGATGCCGGGACGTCGGTGGAGGTGGGCGAAGTCGTGGTGGGGGACGATGCCGCCCAGGCCTCTTCGGTGGGCGATATCGCGTGGGGGGACGATGCCGGGTGGACGGCATCGGCCGCCGGTGGCGCCGCCTGGGCGGGCAAGACCAGACCGGTGGCGGCCAGGCCGGCCGCAACCAGACAGGCCAAGGCCCGGTGGCGGGCGGGGTGGCGCGCGTGGCGGCGAGCCCGGTGGCGGGCGGGGTGGCGTGCATGGCGGCGAGCCCGGTGGCGGGCGGCAGGGCTGGGAAAATGGGAGGCGCCGCATTGTTGGGGCGAGGCGATCGGGTTCATGGAGCCGGCCTTTCCGGCCACCGGGCTGGGCGGCTGGACGGGCCAAGGCAGGGAGTTGCCGGGACGGCTGATCCATCAAG
>JAISTN010000137.1 GCA_031272565.1 Bifidobacteriaceae bacterium | reverse complement strand
CCACGTCCGAACTGGCGGCCTCGGGCGACGGCGGCATGCGGGTGGATCTGGACCAGGTGCTGCTGCGCGACCCGACCCTGACCCCGGAAGAAATCCTGATGTCGGAAAGCCAGGAGCGCATGATGGCGGTGGTCAAGCCCGCCAACTACCAGGCCTTCTTGGAGATTGCGGCCAAGTGGGATGTGGAAAGCTCCGTGGTGGGTGAGGTGATTGCCGGCGACCGCCTACTGGTCTACTACCGTGGCCAGAAGGTGGTGGATGTCAACCCCAAGACGGTGGCCAAGGAATCACCGGTCTATGAGCGGCCCTACGAGCGGCCGGCCTGGCAGGACGCGCTGCAGGCGGACAGCCCGGACGGCCTGGCCCGCCCGGCTACGGGCGACGAACTGAGGGCCACCGTCCTGGCGCTGGCGGCCAGCCCCAACCTCTGCTCCAAGGCCTGGATCACCAACCAGTACGACCGGTTTGTGCAAGGCAACACGGCCATGGCGATGCCCGATGACGCGGGCGTGCTGCGCATCGACGAGGCCACCGGCCTGGGGATCGCCCTGGCCACCGACGGCAACGGCCGCTACACCAAGCTTGACCCGCGGGAGGGCGGCCGCCAGGCCCTGGCGGAGGCCTACCGCAACGTGGCTTGCGTGGGGGCGCGGCCTTTGGCCGTGAGCGACTGCCTCAACTTTGGTTCACCCGAATCGCCCGCTTCGATGTGGCAACTGGTGACGGCCATGGAGGGCCTGGCGGACGCCTGCCAGGAGCTGGGCGTGCCCGTCACCGGCGGCAATGTCTCGCTCTACAACGAGACGGGCCAGCCGGGCCTGATCGATTCGGCGATTCACCCCACGCCCGTGGTGGGCGTGCTGGGCGTGATGGATGATGTAGCGGAGGCGGTGCCCTCCGGCTGGCGCGAGCCGGGCTTGAGCGTCTTCTTGCTGGGGGCCACGGCGGCCGAGCTGGGTGGCTCGGCCTGGGCCGATGTCGCCCACGGGCACCTGGGCGGCCTGCCCCCCCGGGTGGACCTGAAGGCGGAACGGGCGCTGGCGGAGATTCTGATCGCGGCCGCCCGGGACGGCGTGGCGGCGTCCAGCCATGACTTGTCGGAAGGCGGCCTGGCGCAGGGCCTGGTGGAGTGCTGCCTGCGCTACGGCGTGGGCGTGCGGGTCGACTTGGATCCGCTGCTGGCCCGCGATCGGTTGACCGCGTTCGAGGCGTTGTTCTCCGAGAGTCAGGCGCGGGCCTTGGTGGCCGTGCCCAAGGCGGAGGAATCACGTCTGATGGACCTGGCTTCCGCCCGGGGCTTCCCGGTTTTGCGGCTGGGTGTGACGGACGATGCCGCCGGGCCGGAAGGTGAACCGGCGCTGGAGGTGGCCGGGTGGTTCACGGCCTCGCTGAGCGACCTGGAAGAGGCCTCCAGCCAAACCCTGCCGCGCCACTTCGGCTGACGGCGCCGGGCCAAACGGCCAATTGTCGCTTAGGCGCCGTCTTCCACCACGCAGGTCGCGCCCAGGTTGGTGGCCAGCTTGAAGGCTACCGCCACCCCCGCTTCACCAAAAGGCCCCCAAGGCGCCCAGCCTTCCGTCCAGTAGGTGGGGCCATCGGGCTGGTTGGCACAGGGCACCAGGCGGCCGATGTCGCTCGTCTGGTGGGCCTGGGCGCTGGGACCTAGGCGCAACACGACCTGGCCGCGGGCGGATTCGACCGTGACGGTCGCCGGCGGCCCGCCCTGAACCGACAAGGAGGCGTCGACTTGAAGCGCGGCATCGGCCACCGCTTGCGCGCTGACTTCATGCCGGCTGACGATCAGAATCTCCCTGGGCATCGGCGGTCCCTGGTGACGAAGGTCTTGGCGAGGGCCAAACCGGTGGCCGGCCCGGTGCGGTCCAGCGGGAACAGCCAGCCGCCGTGTCCACCCAGCGGTTGGGCTCCGAAAACCCGGGCCGCTCGGTCGCCGTCCAGCCTGGTGCCCTTCATGGTCCCGACCGCCAGCACCATGGCCACGGGAGTGGGGGCGTGCTGTAGTGAGGGTGGCGTGGCCAGGGCGGGCGTGCCGGATTGGGTTTGGAACAGGCCAAAGAGGACCTCGCCCACATACG
Source organism: Bifidobacteriaceae bacterium (assembly GCA_031272565.1). Lineage (GTDB taxonomy): Bacteria > Actinomycetota > Actinomycetes > Actinomycetales > WQXJ01 > JAISSX01. The sequence continues at coordinate 3,791 of JAISTN010000137.1, read as the reverse complement.
ACAGTTCGGTCATGGCTGAACTCAACCGGGCCAGCTTGTCCGGCAGACTGGGGTCACCCAGCGGTGCCAGGGCGATCAGGCCGGTCAGGTTCTCATCCGAATAGCCCGGTCCGGAACTGTGCATGATGGTCAAGGCGGCCGGCGCCTGGGCCGGTCCTACCAGGATCACGCCCGTGCGGTGGGCCTGGCGGGTGCCGGCAAAGTAGGCCAGTTCCTTGGGGGTGGGGCACCCCAGAACCGGCTCGGTCAGGCCGCAGGCTACGGGCCCGGCGTCCAGCACGGCTTGCAGCAACAGGTGGGCGGTTTGGCCCACCCGCCGGGCCTCCAGGCCCCGCCGGCGCAGGGTCAGGTTGACCTGCAACAAGGTGTGGGTGGCGGGTGTGGGCCGCAGGTGGTTGACGGCCATGTCGTCGACCGAGTCGACCGGCGCCAGGTTGAGGGCCTCGGTTTCATGCTCCATTCGCCGGCCGGTCAGGCCGTTGCGCAAGGTACCGTCGGAACCGCGCACGGCCCAGCCGCCGCGGTAGGCCACCAGGGCTTGGCGCATCGGCTCGCTAAGGGCCGACAGCCCATCGGAGATGACGATGGGCCGGCGGTGTTGGCGCTCGGCCATGGCCAAGAACTGGGACCGGGCGCCGGACAGGTGGACCAGTGCCTGCCGGGTCTCGGTGTGGACCGAAAAGGGCGTGGCGGAATCGGTCAGGGCGGCGCCCAGGTCCTCGGTCAGGTGAACCTGGTGTGGTCCATGGGCGGGGCGCCCGGTGTGAGTAACCTCACGCCCGGTCGCTCCCTGGAAGCGGCTTTGGCCGCTGCTAGGCTGCCAAATCAGCGTCATGTCGCGGTCCTCCTCGGTGTCCGGCGGTAGCTCGTAAATCCGCGCTGACCTGCAAAAACGCGGGGGGGACTGGTTGGTTGCGGCTGGGTGGCCGCGGGCCGATACCTCTACCGTAAGCACATTTCAGATGGGACCTTGGCCAGGGGTGGTGCCCGCCAGAGGGCGGGAATGAAATCATCCCATGACTTGTTGGGGCTGGAGTAACCAAGGTTGTTGGCGGCCCGTCCACCGCCGGCGGCCTCACCACCTCAACCCAAGGAACCCGACCGATGCGATCCTCCTTTGCCCTTGCGGACTCCCCCGCGCTGGCCACCTGTGTCCTGAGCGCCCCAGGCTTGCATCCAACCGCCGCCCAGGCCGCCGCCAGCCAGCCCGGCCCGGCCGTGGCGCCGCCGGCGGTGCCGGCCCGGCGGGCCATCACCGTCGCTGGGACATCGGCCGTGCGGGTGCATGAGGGCGCCGGCCACATCCACATGCTGGGCGGCTGGTCAACCGATGGCGACCTGCAGGTGGGCGACGAGGTGGTGGTGACCAACCAGGTGGCACAGGGCCGCGGCCTGGGCCGGTACGCCAACCGGATCACCGGCGTGACAGTGCGCCGCGGCCATCACGACGTGACCGCGGAATACGACATCACCATGGTGGACGGCGTCCTCGAAGTCACCCGGGGCTGACCACTCCCGGATTACCGCCTAGCCCTGGTCCAGCCCCCAGATGTCCTTGGCCGCCTGGTCAATCCAGTCGCCGGGCAGATCCGGCGGCGGTTCGTCCGGCGGTGGGCTGACCGGATCCGTGGCCGCCAGCACCCGCAGGATGTTGCGGCCCGCCAGGGCCGCCATGTTGTCCACCGACCAGCCGCGGCGGGCCAGCTCCATGAACAGCCGCGGGTAGCTGGCAACGTCCTCCAGGCCCTGCGGCAGCATGGCGGTGCCATCAAAGTCGCTGCCAATGCCGATGTGGTCAATGCCGGCCACCTCCCGCATGTGCTCGATGTGGTCCGCCACGTTCTTGATCGTCACCGGTGGGGCCGGGTGGGCCGCCTGATAGGCCTCCAAGGCGTCGGTGAAGGAGATGGTGGCGGTGGCATCGGCGATGGCCGCATCGGCCGTGGCCGTGTCACCCCGGCCCGTCGCGGCCTCACTCCTGGCCTGGCCGGCCGCCGTGGCGCTGGCCCGCCGGGCCTGGCGTTCCGCCAGGCCCCGGGTGATGGTCTGCTCCGGGGTTTCGCCCGCCCGGGGGGCCGGCATCCAGCTTTCGCCAAAGCGGAACACCACGCCCATTTGGCTCAGGGCCGCTTCACTTTCAAGTTGCCAGTCGCGGAAGGCCTGGGAGACAAACTCCGGCACAAACGAAGCCATCGCCACCCCGCCGTTGGCCGGCAACTGCGCCAGGACGTCATCGGGCACGTTGCGCGGATGGTCCGTCAGTGCCAAAGCCGAAGAATGGGAGAAGATGACCGGCGCCTTGGCCACCGCCAAGGCCGCCCGCATGGTGGTGGGCGCCACGTGCGACAGGTCCACCAAGACGCCTTGGCGCTCGCATTCGGCCACCATGGCCAGGCCCTCATCCGACAAGCCGCCCACCGCCGGCCGGTCCGTGGCCGCATCCGCCCAGGCGTTGTTCTCGGTGTGGGTCAAGGTCAGGTAACGCGCCCCCAAGCGGGCAAACATGCGCAGCACGGCGGGTGACCGGCCTACCAGGTGGCCGCCCTCCAAGCCGATCAGACAGGCGATGCGGCCACTCTTGGCCGCCGCCCGGACCTCGGCCGCCGTGCGGGCAAAGACCAGCCGTTCCGGATAGGCCTGCGCCAGGCGGTGCACCAGGTCGATCTGTTCCAGGGCGGCGGTCACGGCGGCGGTGTCAGAGAGCCATGAGGGCAGCCAAACCGACCAGAACTGGCCAACCACGCCCCCCGCCCGCAGGCGCACCAAGTCGGTGTGGAAACGGTCGTCGATTTGGTCCAGCCCGGCCACGGCCGAGCCGGTCTGTGAGCGCAACTCCCACATCAGGTCGTTGTGCCCGTCGATGATGCCGCCGGCGCCCAGGGCCTCCCAGGCGGCATCGTGCGCGGCCAGGACTTCAGAGGTGTCCAGCGTGCCGGAGGAACTCACTTCACCAGGTTACCGTGGGGCATCGACAGCCGGGACCCAGTGGACTGCGTCAGGCGACCGGCGCCACCGGCGCGTCCTCGGCCGCCTCGGCGCGCGTTTGCGGATCGGACAGGTCATGTGTGATGCGCATCGAGTAGAAGCTGCGCCACACAAACACCGCCGCCACCACGAACAAGACGCCGGCCAGCACGTGGACCAGCACGCCGTGGCCCTGGTCGGTCAGCATGGTGCCCAACTCGACGGCCAGCAGGCCGAACAGCGTGGTGAACTTGATGACCGGGTTCAGCGCCACCGAGGACGTGTCCTTGAACGGGTCGCCCACTGTGTCGCCCACCACGGTGGCGTCGTGCAGGTCGGTGCCCTTCTGGTGCAGGTCGACCTCGACAATCTTCTTGGCGTTGTCCCAGGCGCCGCCCGCGTTGGCCATGAAGATGGCCTGGTACAGCCCGAACAGCGCGATCGAGATCAGGTAGCCGATGAACAGGTACGGCTCGATGAACGCGAAGCTCAGCGTGGTGAAGAAGATCGCCAGGAAGATGGTCAGCATGCCGCGCTGCGCGTACTGGGTGCAGATCTGAACCACCCGGGTCGAATCCTTGACCGAGGCCGCCTCCGCCGTGTCCAGCTTGATGTTGGCCTTGATGAACTCGACCGCCCGGTAGGCGCCGGTGGTGACAGCCTGGGAGGAGGCACCGGTGAACCAGTAGATGACCGCCCCACCCAGGATCAGGCCCAGCAGGAACGGCGGGTGGACCAAGGACAGGTTCTCCACGCCCGTGCTGAGCGAATCGGTCAACGCCATGATGATGGAGAAGATCATGGTGGTGGCGCCCACCACCGCGGTG
>JAISTN010000132.1 GCA_031272565.1 Bifidobacteriaceae bacterium | reverse complement strand
TCTTCTATGGTGGCCTGGTCAGGGCCAAGTCCGTTCTGAACATGATGATGCTGAGCTTCGGCGTGGCCGCAGTGGTGGGCATCGTCTGGGTGCTGTGGGGCTTCTCAATGGCCTTCGGTTCCGATGTGGGCGGCATTATCGGCAAGCCTGGTGAGTACTTCGCCTTACACAACATCGAGGGCATGGACGGCTTCCTCGGTGGTGTGCCCGGGTATGTCTTTGTGGGCTTCCAGGCCACCTTCGCCATCATCACCGTGGCATTGATCTCCGGCTCGCTGGCCGACCGGGTGCGGTTTGGCCCCTGGCTGGCCTTCGTTGCCCTGTGGGCCACCCTGGTCTACTTCCCGCTCTGCCACTGGGTGTGGGGCGGCGGCTTCCTGGGCGGCACATGGTTCCTGGAGGAATCGCTGCCCGCGCCAATCGACTTCGCGGGTGGGACGGTGGTCCACATCAACGCCGGCATGGCCGGCCTGGTGCTGGCCATCATCATCGGCAAGCGCAAGGGCTTCGGCAAAGAACCCATGCGGCCCCACAATGTGCCGTTCGTCATGCTGGGCGCCGCCCTGCTGTGGATCGGCTGGTTCGGTTTCAACGCCGGTTCGGCCGGTGCGGCCGATGCCGTGGCGGGCCTGGCCTGGGTCAACACCACCGTGGCCACTTGCGGCGCCATGCTGGGCTGGATCCTGACTGAGCGGATCAAGGACGGCAAGCCCACCTCGGTGGGCGCGGCCTCCGGCGTGGTGGGCGGCCTGGTGGCCATCACCCCCGCGGCGGCTACTGTGTCGCCGTTTGGCGCCATCATTCTGGGCTTCATTGCCGGCATCCTGTGCGCCTTGGCCGTGTCGCTCAAGTACAAGCTGGGCTACGACGATTCGCTCGACGTGGTGGGCGTCCACCTGGTGGGCGGCTTGACCGGCACCGTGCTGATCGGCTTCCTGTCGGTTGACAACGGCCTGTTCTATGGCCACGGCCCCAAGCAGTTGGTCACGCAGATCATCGCGGCGGCCATTGCCGTGGCCTACTCTGGCGTGGTGACAGGCATCCTGGGTCTGCTGGTCAAGGTCACCCTTGGCTGGCGGGTCACGGAAGCGCAGGAAGTGGCTGGCATCGACTTGGCCGAACACGGCGAGACGGGCTACGAGACAGTTGGTACCGGCCGGTCCGTGGCCGGCATCTGACGGCCAGAAATCTGAGAGGGTTAATCCATGAAACTCGTAACTGGAATCATTCAGCCTCACCGCTTGGACGCGGTCAAGACCGCCCTGGAGGCGGCCGGTGCCCGTGGCATGACGGTCAGCGAAGTCAGCGGCTACGGCCGTCAGAAGGGTCACACCGAGGTTTACCGGGGCGCGGAGTACACCGTCGACCTGTTGCCGAAGGTGAAGATCGAGGCCGTAGTGGACGATGCCGTGGCGCCGTTGGCGGTGGATGCCATCGTGGGGGCGGCCCGGACCGACCGGATCGGCGACGGCAAGGTCTGGGTGGTGCCCGTGGAGGAACTGGTGCGGGTGCGCACCGGTGACCGCGGGGCGGCCGCCCTGTAAAGGGTCCGCCGGACTGTCATTGTCGTCTGTGGTACTGCCCGAGGTCCCGCATGGTGTGGCCGTGCGGGACCTCGGCGCTGCCCGGGCCGGTGAGGGGCCGCTGGCGGCCCAGTGGTGGGGCCTAGGCCGGGCCGGGCGGGAGGCCCGCACGGAACTGGCCAAGCAGGCTTTGGCGGCGCTGTGGGCGCAAGCCATGGACGCCGTCGGGGCGCCGGGCGGCGGTGCCGAGGGCATCACCCTGGGTGCGGTCGGCTCACTGGGCCGGGGTGACTTGGGCCCGCTTTCGGACCTGGACCTGGTGGTGGTCTACAACGACAGCTTCTGGGACGAATCGACCCGGGAGGCCTTGGCCCGCGCCCTGTGGTACCCCCTGTGGGACCTGGGGTTCGACCTGGACCAGTCGATGCGATCCTTGGCGGAATGCCGCAAGATCGCCTCCCAGGATGTGCCCGCCGCAACCGGCCTGTTGTCGCTGCGCTACTTGGCCGGTGATGAAGACCTGGCTGGCCGGGCGGCCTCGGCCGTGTTGACCGACTGGCGCTCCGCCGCCCGCCGCCGCCTGACCGAACTGGCCGAATCGGTGGTGGAACGGGAAGACAAGTTTGGCGACCTGGCCTACCGCCTGGAACCTGACTTGAAGGAGGCCCGCGGCGGGTTGCGGGACGCCGTCACGCTGCAGGCCGTGGTGGCGACCTGGCTGGCCGACCGTCCACACGGCGACGTGGATGCGGCCTGGGACTACGTGCTGGACGTGCGTGATGCCCTGCACACCACCACCCGGCGGTCCACCCACCAGTTGGTGATGGCGGACCATGACGCCACGGCCGCACTGGTGGCGCAGTCGAGCCCGCCGGGGGCCACCAAGCAGGCGCGCGATGCCGATTTCATGCTGTCCGGCCTGGCGGCGGCCGGGCGGACGGTGACTTACGCCCTGGACACCACGCTCCGCCGCGCCATCGGCGCCCTGCCGACGCGCAAGATTTTGCCGCCGGTGTTTGTCCGGGGGGAGCGCCGGCCACCCCGGCTGACCCCCATTGTGCAGGGCATTGGGGAACTGAACGGCGAACTGGTTTTCAACGGTGCGCCGCAAACCGATCCGGTGTTGCCGCTGCGGGCGGCCCGGGCCGCCGCCACCACCGGGTTGCCGCTGGAACCTTTGACCGCCATCCAGTTGGCCACCCGCTGCCCGGCCTTGCCGGATCCTTGGCCGGCGGAGGCCAGGGAAGAGTTGGCCGGCTTCCTGGGCGCCGGCCGGGCCATTGTGGACGTCTGGGAGGCGTTGGACCAGGCCGGCGTAATTCTGCGCCTGTGGCCGGAGTGGCAGCCGGTGCGCAACCAGATTCAGCGCAACCCGCTGCACCGCCACACGGTGGACCGCCACCAGGTGGAGGCGGTGGCGGAGTTGGCCAGTATTCAGGTGGGCCAGGCCAACCGGGAGCTGGTCCAGACGGCGGCCCTGTTCCATGACCTGGGCAAACGGCCGTTGGAGCGGGACCACCCCGGCTATGGGGCCAGGTTGGCGGGGCCGTTGTTTGAGCGTTTGGGTTACCCGGCGGCCGATGTCGCCTACATGGTGGCGCTGGTACGCCACCACTTGACGTTGGCGGACTTGGCCACCACGCGGGATGTGGCCGATCCGGCCACGGCCGAGGCCCTGGTGGTGGCGTTGGACGGTTCGCGGACGTTGATTGACGGCCTGGAGGCGCTGACCGAGGCGGATGCCCGGGCCGCCGGCCCCAAGGCCTGGACCACCTGGCGGGCCTCCCTGGTGCACGCCCTGGCCGCCGCCGCCCGCCAGTTCCTCGCCTGAGCCCAGGGTTGTGTCCGCCGCAACCTGGCCCGGGTAACCTAGGTGTCCTATGTTCAATTCGCTCTCTGACCGTCTGACCGCGACCTTCAAGCAACTGCGCACCAAGGGGCGGCTGAGCCCGGCGGACGTGGATGCCACCATCCGCGAGATCCGCCGCGCCCTGCTGGATGCGGACGTGGCCGTGCCGGTGGTGCGGGACTTCACGGCGGCCGTGCGTGAGCGGGCTTTGGATGAAGATGTCAACAAGGCCCTCAACCCGGCCCAGCAAGTGGTCAAGATTGTCTACGACGAGTTGGTCCAGGTGTTGGGTGGCGACACGGCCGAACTGACCTTGGCCAAGCGTCCACCGACGGTCATCTTGCTGGCCGGCCTGCAGGGTTCCGGCAAGACCACCCTGGCGGGCAAGCTGGGCCTGTGGCTGAAGGAGCAGGGCCACACG
>JAISTN010000088.1 GCA_031272565.1 Bifidobacteriaceae bacterium | reverse complement strand
GCGGTTTTGGCGGCGGCGGCATGGCCATGGGCGGCATGGGCCCGGCCGATGATTCGACCCAGGGCTGGGTTGAGTTGTCGCTGACTGACGTGGTCGAGGCAGGCCAGACGATCAGCCTGCTGGGGCCCAGTGGCGACTCGATCGCCGACATCACCCTGGAACTGGCGGCGGCCAGCGTGCTGTATAGCTCGGCCGCGGTGGTGACGGGTGAAACCTACACAGCGGTAGACAGCGCTGGCACGCAGCGGGGTACTGGCGTAGCCGGCGATTCCTCCACCAGCGGTGGAACCTGGGGCGGTTCCAGCAGTGGAGGTGGCATGCCCGGCGGAGGTGGCATGCCTGGGGGCGGCCGAGGCGGACGCGGTCAGGGACAACCGACCGCCTCGGCCACCCCAAGTACGGCGGCTTTGGAGTCGTAAGCGCGGGTCCGGGCCTGATGCCGGGTGCCTGGGAGCCGAGGAGCCCAGGCACCCCGGCGTCCCAGGTGACGTGAAACAATATGCGCCATGGCGATCCGAGACATCCGAGTGGTAGGCGACCCGGTGCTGCGCACCCCCTGCGAACCGATCACGCAGATTGACCAGGCGATTAGGGCGCTGGTGGCCGATCTGGTGGAAGGCGTCGACATGGAAGGCCGGGCCGGGCTGGCCGCCAACCAGATTGGCGTGTCGCTGCGGGCCTTTTCCTGGAACATCGATGACGAGGTCGGTTATGTGCTGAACCCCAAGCTGGTCGAACTGGGGGACACGACCCAGGACGGGGACGAGGGCTGCCTGTCGGTGCCGGGCTTGTGGTTCCCCTGCCAGCGGGCGGACTACGCCCAGGCCGTGGGCATTGACCTGGACGGCAACGAAGTGGTGGTGGAAGGCACCGGGCTGATGGCCCGCTGCATCCAGCACGAACTGGACCACCTGGACGGTCACCTGTTCCTGGACCGCCTGGAGCGGTCGGTTCGCCGCAAGGCCATGGCGGCGGTGCGGGAACTGGACCTGTAGGGGCTGCCGCGCGGGCCTCGCTGGGGCCGGTGCGCCGGTGCGGCGCAGGCCAGCCGGTTGGCACTGGGTAAATTGGCCAAATTCTTGTACGACAAGATGCCTGAATTGGGGCTTTGGCACTAGCGCAGGGCGCCAGCGATGAGGCACAATGTGTGCAGGCGCGCCGCGCGCGCTCTTCTAGAATCCGGTCCTCATCTCTTGGCTGTCATGAGTGTTCCGAGGTCGTAGGGGAAGACGTACCTCGTTGAGCCGAACACCAAGGGAGGGCTGATGATGTCTGGAGTGATCACGCGCGGCGTGCTCTTTGTGCACTCTTCGCCGCGGGCGGTGTGCCCCCACATCGAATGGGTGGCCACCAATGTGCTGGGCACTCAGGTGTCCATGGACTGGACTGAACAGCCTGCCGCGCCCGGCATGTTGCGCGCCGAACACTCCTGGCAGGCTGAACAGGGCACAGGAGCCAAGCTGGCCTCCGCCTTGCGCGGCTGGGACCACCTACGGTTCGAGGTCACCGAAGAAGCCTCCCGCGGGGTGGACGGTGGCCGCTGGTCGCACACGCCTACGCTGGGCATCTTCTACGCCGTCATGGATGTGCACGGCAACACCGTGGTGCCGGAGGACCGCATCCGCGACGCCCTGGATTGTGGCGGCGACCTGGTGGCGATGCGTCGCAAACTCGACCTGGCGCTGGGGCAGGCTTGGGACGACGAATTGGAACCCTTCCGCTACGCGGGCGCCGGCGCGCCGGTGCGCTGGCTGCACCAAGTGGGCTGACCGGGTGGCCAACCAGGTTGGCCACCCGGGTCCAGGTCCAAGGTGGCCACTGCCGGATTGCGGCGTTCGTCAGGTGGGGACGGGTCCCAGGTGACGAATCCGGTGTGGGGCGACTCGTCAGGTGGTGCAGGGGGCAAGCAGCTTAGACGCGGCATCGAGCACGGTGAAAAGCCCCAGCCCAAGGTGCCTGGCGACTGGTAACCTGCCAATCGGGCCAGGCCAACAGACCTGGCTTCCCCCCTGAGCCCTGTGCGCCCACGCACCCGAAGGAGAGTCACCGTGGCCACCAAGAAGAAGGTCAGCCGAGTCGAATCGAAGATCGTTCGCCCCGAAGGCAGCACGGTCAAGGTTGGCCGGACCGAATCGACCAGCACCACCGAGTTCATCGCCAGCCCAGAGATGAAAGGCAAGGCCCGCACCCTGCGCCTGGTCGCCGTGGTGTTGTGGGTCTTGGCGATCGGTGCGGAGGCCTTCGCCATCTTCGATGTACTGAAGCGGGACCCGGTGTCGCTGGCGCTGCTGATCGGCGTGATCGCGCTGGATCTGGTCTTGGCGGTGGCCGGTTCGTTCCTGTGGAAGCGGTCCAACAAGCTTGACCCAGCTAGCCGCCAGGACAAGGTGCGGTTCTTTGTCCAGAACCAGTTGGGTGCCATCATCGCCATCATCGCGTTTGTGCCGTTGGTGATACTGACCTTGACCAACAAGAACCTGGACGGCAAGCAGAAGGGCATTGCCGGGGCGGTGGCCGGGGTGGCGTTGGTGATCGCCGTGGCCCTAGGGATCGACTGGAACCCCACATCGACGGAAGACCTGAGCGAGCAGGTCAAGGTGGCCTCGATCGAAGAATCCTGCCAGGCCGCGGCGCAGGCGCTGGGCGGCGAGGACGCGGCCGAGGTGACACGCATCAACGACATGTGTGTGGCGGATTCCAACACGGCGGTGCAGGTCAACGGCACCAACCTGGTCTACTGGACCAAGTCTGGCACGGTGTACCACTACTTCGATGATTGCCCGCACATCAACTCGGTCCGGACCGATGAGCTGTTCAGCGGCACCGTGGCAACGGCCTTGTACAACGACAACAACAAGAACCTGGAGCGGGTCGACAAGGACTGCGCCGCCCGCGCCGCGGCCGGCGAGACCTCGGACGGCACGGGGAGTGCCGGCGAGTCTGAGACTGAGGTGGCCGATGGCGCCGATGCCAGTGACGACGCCGATGCCGGTGACGACGCCGATGCCGATGGCGGCGACGGCGGCGACGGCGCGGCCGATTCGGACGAGGCCGGCGAGTAACCGCCCGAGGCGCCGCTGAAGCCGTTTCGTCACCTGGGACCCGTCCCCGCCTGACGACTCGCTTAACACGGAGGTGGCCACTCGGGTCCAGGTCCAGGGTGGCCACTGGTGACGCCTGCTGACGGGTCCCTGGACGCCATCGGAAAAGTGACGTGAATCAACCCCTGGCCGCGTGCAACAAGGGCCTCACCTGCACTAGTTTGGTTCCTAACAGCCGTTCCGCGTGGTTAGGAGAAGAAGCCCGTGTCCGGGTCCAGCAGCCAAGAGGAAGCTCTTCCCCTCGGTTTCACTGATGGTCTGGTCGTCCAAGAGATCGGATACGACGACGATGTCGACTTCGATCTGCGCGACGCGATCGAGGACGCCATCGGCGCCGAGCTGGCCGATGAAGATTGGGATGATGTCACCGACGCCGCCATCATCTGGTGGCGCGA
>JAISTN010000070.1 GCA_031272565.1 Bifidobacteriaceae bacterium | reverse complement strand
CTCTGGGCCTCGACTCATAGTGGTTCTATTGTCGGTCATTGCCCGGTCCGCCTGTCTAGGACACCCCCCGGCGCTTGGGCCCGCCGTCAGGTGGCCAGGCGCCGCCAGCAGGCCGTGTGCCAGTGGCGGCGCAACTCCATGGCGCCGCCCTCACCGAACAGCGAATCGGCCTGCACCACCGTCACCTGGGACTGGCCCGGCGTCACCGGCTGGGCGCAGCCCGGGCAGGTGTAGGTCTTTTCGGCCGGGCGCGGTGGCGTCACCAAGAAGTCGCCGGCGGGCGTTGCCACGCGCACCGCGGCGCCGCCCCGGGCCCGGCCCACGTCCAGCGGCGGGTGCCCCGCCGCGGCCCGCTTGGCCCGCCTCGAACCGCTCGGCATCGTAGCTCCTGCCAGCCTGGGTCAGATCGTCACGATCACCGGGATGATCATGGGCCGGCGGCGCAGTTCGCGTGAGATCCAGCGGCCGGCCACCTTGCGGATGGCCTGCTGCAACTGGTACACGTCATGGGCCCCGCCGGACAGCGAGTTGGCCAAGGCCTCGGCCACCTGGGGAATCAGCGGCCCAAAGGCGTCATCGGGCTCCGCCATGCCCCTAGCCTGGATGGTTGGTTCGGCCAAGACGGCCCGCTCCTTGATGTCCACCACGGCGAAAACCGACACGAAGCCCTCATCACCCAGGATGCGGCGGTCCTTCAGTTCGACCTCGGTCAGTTCGCCCACCGAGGTGCCATCGACGTAGACGTAGCCCACGTCAACCTGGCCCACAATCTGGGCCACGCCGCCGGCCAAGTCCACCACCAGGCCGTTTTCGGCCAGGATGACCCGCTCCGGCGGCACGCCGGTGGCCACCGCGTGGGAGCCGCAGGCCACCAGGTGGCGCACCTCGCCGTGCACCGGCATAACGTTCTTGGGGCTGACAATGTTGAACGTGTAGAGCAGTTCACCGGCAGCCGAATGGCCCGAAACATGGACTTGGGCGTTGCCCTTGTGCACCACCTTGCCGCCCAGCCGCATCAGCCCGTTGATCACCCGGTAGACCGAGTTTTCGTTGCCGGGAATCAGCGACGAGGCCAAGATCACCGTGTCGCCCGGGCCCACGTGAATCTTGTGGTCGCCGTTGGCGATCCGGGACAGCGCGGCCATCGGCTCGCCCTGCGAACCGGTGGTGACGAACACCACCTCAGAGCGGGGCAGTTCATCGGCCGTGCGCAGGTCCACCACCGTGTCACCTGGGTCCACCAGGTAGCCCATGTCCAAGGCGATGGTCATGTTGCGGATCATTGAGCGGCCCGCACAGGCGACCTTGCGGCGGTAGGCGGCGGCGGCATCGAGCACCTGCTGGACCCGGTGGACATGAGAACTGAAGCAGGCCACCAAGACCTGCCCCTGGGTGGCGCCAATGACCTTGTCGATCACCGGCCCAATCTCACGTTCGGTCGGGATGAAGCCGGGCACCTCCGCGGTGGTCGAATCGACCATCAGCAGATCGACGCCGCGTTCGCCGGCCCGGGCAAAGGCCCGCAGGTCCGTCACCCGGCCGTCCAGCGGCAGTTGGTCCATCTTGAAATCGCCGGTGTGCAGCACCACCCCGGCGGCCGTGGCGATGGTCAACCCCATGGCATCCGGAATGGAGTGCGTCACCGCCATGAACTCGCAGGTGAACGGGCCAAATGTCTCGCGGTCGCCATCGGCCACCGCCAACGTCAACGGCTCGATGCGGTGTTCTTTCAACTTGGCTTCCACAAAGGCCAAGGTCAGTTGCGAGCCGACCAGCGGAATGTCCGGCCGCAGCCGCAGTAGGTAGGGCACCGCGCCGATGTGGTCCTCATGGCCGTGGGTCAGGACCAACGCCACCACGTCATCGAGCCGGTCCCGGATGGGCCCAAAATCCGGCAGGATCAGGTCCACCCCAGGCTGGTGTTCCTCCGGGAACAGCACGCCGCAGTCCACGATCAGCAACTGGCCGTCCAGTTCGAAAACCGTCATGTTGCGGCCCACCTCGCCCAGGCCACCCAGCGGGATCAGGCGGAGGGTACCAGGGGTCAGGTCAGGCGGCAGGCCCAGGGCGGGGACCGCGCTCACCGCGCCAACCCCGTCAGCTTGATGGCTTCCCGGATGTGGCCAACTTCCACCTCCGATGCCGGGAACAGCGGTTCGCGGACAATCCGGTTGGGCAGCACCCCGGTCAGTTCCAGGGCGGCCTTGATCATGACGGCCCCCTGGCCGCCGCCCATGATGGCGTGGATCACCGGCAGCAGGCGGGCCATCGCCAAACGGGCCTTGACCAGGTCGGCGCCGTCCAGGGCGTCAATCACCTGGCGCCACAACGGGCCGGCCACGTGTCCCACCACGGAGACGATGCCGCTGCCGCCCTGCGCCATCAAGGCCAGGCCCAAGGCGTCGTCACCCGCGTAGTAGGCCAGCCCGGTGGCCACCAGTTTGCGGAAGGACTCCCCCGGCTGGCCGGTGGCGTCCTTGACCGCCACGATGTTGTCATGTTCGGCCAGGGTGCCCAGCGTCTGTTCGGTCAGTTGGACACCGCTGCGGCCCGGAATGTCATAG
>JAISTN010000062.1 GCA_031272565.1 Bifidobacteriaceae bacterium | reverse complement strand
CCGTCTGCGCAGCCACTGCGCCCACCTGGAGCACGGCGACACGTACGGCTTCCGGCGGTCCCTGCTGCAGGACGTCGAGTGGGTCCGCGGCGAAGGGGACGTCGACAGCTGACCTTGGTCGGAGGTCGTTGGGGGCCGCTCGATGGGGCCCCAACGACATTCTTCTTCTCCTTCTGGGACGAAGATCCGGGGCGTGGCTGGGTTGAGCCGCGCGGGTGTGGTCATTCCCCGTCACTGCTGTTGGACCTGGCGCGATCCTTCCCCGACGCCTCGCCTGCTGTCCGTGAGACTCTGGAAAGTCTGCTGTGACCCCCACACCCCAACACGGCACCCCCGCTGGGGACGCCGCCCTAGCCATCTCCAAGCCGGCCCGTGACACCGGCCAGGATGCGGCCAACGGACGCCGGAACCCGCCAACTACTGGGTGAAGTCATTGCGGGCCATCAGCTATAGCGGTGGGCGCTACGCTGAACGGGATGTTTGTTCACGACCTCGAGCGTGGACTTGGCTCCGCCATCTTGACTCTTCGGTCTGCCCCGGACCCGGCCCGGTACGCCGCGCCGGTCCAGGCGGCCTGCCTCCACCTGACTGTGTGGGACGCCCAGTGGGAAGGGCGCGCCGTGTACCTGTATGGCGCCATCGGCCTGACCGGCGCCGGGGCACAGATCGAAGCGGCCATCCGCCAACGGTTTGCCCGCTGCTCAACAGCCACCTGGCTCTACGCCCAGTTGGCGGAGTTGCTGAAACAGTTCGCCTTTGACGGCTCGGACGCGGCCTACCGGGCGCTCTGGGCGGGCCACCGCCGGCTGCTGCGGATTCTGGCCCGCCACCGCCGGTCCGGCACCTCCTGGCCGGGCATGAGCCAGTTGGAAGCCCTGGGCCTTGTCCTAGTGGACCTGCACGGCTGGCAGGCGTTCACTCGGGTTGTGGACGATGTCGCGCAGGCGTTAGGGCCGGCCCAGGGACCAGCCGACGTGTCGTGCTGGTACCCGCACTGGTTCACCGATGCCGCCGCCCACAAGGTAGGCCCAGTGCGGGCGGCGGCGCACCTGGCCGGCAGCAAGCTGATGGACTTTGGCTGGGACCCCGCGACGGCGCAGCGGGGCGGGGGCAGCGACGCCGTCCGGCGTAGGCGCGCCCGAGTCGAGGCTTTGAGGAACGCTCCAGTGCCGGACCGGGAGGCGGCCCTGGAGGCGCTGCGGACCGGCCAGGTGGCCGAGGGGCTGAAATGGTTGGCGCCCCACTACCGCCGCTCCGACGACCCGCTGATCGACCAGGCGGTCCGGGCCCAGCCGGTGCGGCGGCATGACCGCCAGTGGCACGAGGTCTATTCGGCACTCCACGACCTCTATGCGGTCAAGGGCCGCCGCCTGCCGGCCAGCGACATCGTTGAATACACCTACCGTGAGACGTTGTGCTCGTTCTGCCGCGATTGCATTGTCCGCCTGATCCACCGCAAGGGCCGCCTGACCAACGAACTGGTCTTGGAGGTCTGCTGGGACTCCTGCGACGAGTTGGCGCAGTTCGCTCGCCGCGTGGCCCGCGGCCGGGGGCTCGCGTTCGACGACGCGCCGCGGGCTGGCCGGTAGGGCAGGCGGCGCTATCTGGCGACACGTTGTCTCCCACAGCGGCCCGCCTCGACGAAGGCATCGAACGACTCCACGCCGAAGTCCACGGAGGACCATCAGAGCCAGCCGGGTCAACCCCGCCCGCCATCGACGACAAGATGTTGCGGCAACTGTGGGACCGAGCCGTGGCGACCATGGAGCAGCCAACGCAATAGCCGCAGGCCCCACGCCGGTCCGCCCGCGCCGGGGAACCCCACACGTTTGGCCACGGGCGACGGTGTCAGGCCGGCTCCGCCGTGGCGGTCCTCACGCCCGCCATCTCCGCCCAGAAGCCAACCTTTGGCTTCATGCCCGGCGATGTCGATGAGGCCGCCTCGCTGGCCCCCCTTGACGCCGATGAGTTGCGCCGGTGGGGCGTGGAACCGTGAGGGTTCTACTCGACACGCACACCGTCCTATGGCTGGCCCGGGCGCCGCAAATGGTTTCGTCTAGCGCGTTGGCCGTCCTGTCAGACCAGTCGACCACGCGCTTCATCTCCGCGGTCACGCCGTGGGAGATGAGCATCAAAGCGACATCGGGCAAATTGCCTGAGGCGCTGCCGGTTCTGTTGGGTTTCGATGAGGCCGTCAAGGCCCTGGTCGCGGAGGAGTTGCCGATCCTGCGCCGCCACGCCGTCTTGGCCGGCCAGTTGGACTGGGCCCGCCGCGACCCCTTCGACCGGATGCTGGCCGCCCAGGCCGTCATCGAAGGGCTCACATTGGTAACCAAGGATCCCGTCTTCGGGACCGCACCCGGTGTCAAGGTTCTCTGGTAGGCCAAGCCATGGCACGGCCACCGGCCGCGACGGCCGGCTACTGGCCCGCCGTCGTTGTGCTACTGCTCGGGTCCTCAGAGACGGCGGCTTCGCTGGGTTCCAGGCCCATTTCTTCGGCCAGTTCGGCCGCGTCTTCCGCGTCGCGCAGCGCGATTTCTTCCTCCGACAGTTCGGGCCAGTCACCTGCCTTTAGCAGCTTGGCCTTGAGGTAGACCGGGTTGTGGTCGGAATAGGCGAACTCTTGGTCGATCCCGCGGACCTCCAGCAGTTCCAGGTTGGGGCTCAAGATGAAGCCGTCGATACCCAGCAACTGAGTGTCGTCCCAAGACCCGGAATAGGGCTTGTCGTTGAGGCGCGATGTCGGCACCGACGGATCGGTCGCCACCGTCCAGCCCTCACCTAGGGCCTCGGCATCGAACTCGCCGGGCTCCCAGTTGGTAGACACCAAGGGGAAGTCAAAGCCGGGCAGCGTCTGATTGAAATCACCGCCAATGATGACATAGTTACCGTGCCGGTACTCCTTGTGAGCCAACTCCACCAACTGGTCCATCTGGGCCTGGCGGCCCGCGGCGTCGGAATAGGCCTCCAGGTGCACGTTGACAATCACCAGGTAGCCACCGCCGTCCACCGGCACCCGCTCCACCAGCAGGCAACGCTTCAGATTGAACAGTTTGACCGGCCACTTGAACGGCACCGGCAACGCGATCCGCTGCGGTTGGGTGACCGCCAGGGTAGAAATCGACATCAAGCCGGAGTTGACCTTGCCAATGGTGGGCCAAGGGTACGGCGTATAGGGCGACTTGAAGTTGAAGGCAAAGGCCGACTGGCCCTCGATCGCCTCGGTGATCCGTTCCGCTTCGTCAATCCCGAAGCTGCGCTTCGAATCCGTGTCGACCTCTTGCAGCAGGTAAATCTCCGCCGGGTTGTCCTCCAAGACTTGCAGAATCCCCGCCAGGTACCGCTCCACGTAGTCGGCTGATTCGGGCTGCACCATGGTGCCGCC
>JAISTN010000435.1 GCA_031272565.1 Bifidobacteriaceae bacterium | reverse complement strand
ACCGAGGTCACCAGGCCGGTCGAAACCGCGTATTCCACCAGGCGGGCCCGGCGGCCGGTGGCCAGCGCCCCCGGGCCGCCCCGCACGCCCTCCACCCCAAAGCGGTCAAGTTTGTCGCAAACGTTGTCCAGTTTGCGGTTGAAGCGGCTGACAGCCCAGCCCAGCCGGCGGGCGGCATCGGCGTTGGAAGGCATCTGGCTGGCGCCGGAACTGCCGTGCAGCAGCATC
The DNA here is from genome assembly GCA_031272565.1 of Bifidobacteriaceae bacterium. Taxonomy (GTDB): domain Bacteria; phylum Actinomycetota; class Actinomycetes; order Actinomycetales; family WQXJ01; genus JAISSX01. The sequence goes on along the minus strand of JAISTN010000435.1, from coordinate 3,833 downwards.
GGTTCAGCCAGCGCCACAATCAACTGCCGCTGCGACAGCGTCAACGGGATGGCGCCCATGGTGGTGGAACCGCTCAACTGGACCTTGCCGCTGGGGGCGGCAAACGTGGGGGCGTCGTTGTGGACCGAAATCTCGTAGGTGATGGGCCCGGCCGTAAACACGACGGTGGTGGTCTTGAAGATCAACGGCGTGCGACCGCCCGGCGGCAGCCAGGCCTGCATGCCGGTGCCGGTGTCCGTCACCGTGGCGGCGATGCGCGAACCGACATTGGTCAGCCACCAGTAGTCGCCCTCCCGCTCAATCCGCAGCAGGCGGCGGTGCAGGTAGGGGTTGTCGTCCACCGACAGATCGGCCTCCCGGCCAATGTCGAACATCCCGGTTGGCTCCAGCGCATAGTAGGCGCCATCGAACTCGACGGTGATGTTGGCCCCCTTGCCGGGGCGGGTGTCGGTGCTGGGGTCATCTGACATGGCGGTTCTCTCCTTCGGTTCGACTCTACTGCCCGCCGGGGTCTGTGAGCGCGACACAGGCCCGGGCCGGTTGGGCGGACAGGCGGCCATTGCGGACTACTGAGACGCTCAGGCAGACCTGATCGCCAGCAAAACTGGTCTTGTCCGCGGGGGTGATGGTGACGGTGGTGGCGGGGATTGAGGCGGCGTCGATCTCATCGCCAAAGTTGTCCAGCCAGGCCCAGCGGTACTTGTCGCCTTCTTCCGGCGCCGGGTTAGTCCAGGTGAACGTGACCTGGCCGTCCGCGTAAGTGCCCTGCAGGTTTTCCGGGTCTGGCGGGGTGGGGGTCACGATGTCGGGTGGGGATTGCGACACGCCGGTGGCCTGGGTTGGGCCCTCGGTTGGGGTATCGCCCGGTCCGCTCAGCCAGACGGCCAGGCCCACCCCCACCGCCAGCAGGCCGATGGCGCCGCCAATCACCAACGGCAGGCGGCGCCGGCGGCCCCGGGCTGAAGGGCCCAGCGGGGTTTGGCTGAGCCCGGCCGGGGTACCCAGTTCGGTGCCCAACGCCAGCGGCCCGGCCGTGGGCCCGATCACGGTCGCTTGCTGGCCACGCAACATGGTGACGTCGGACCAGGCCTGGCCCACCACCACCGGTGGGGTTGTCACCGGCTGGGTCACCGGCGCGGTGGTCCCCAGGCCGAACTGATCGGTGGTCTGGCCTTGGCTGACCGGCTGGGTCAGGGGTACCCGGCTGGTGTCCCAGACCGGCACCTGGATGGAGGCCAGCGAACCATCCGTCATCTCCGCGCCGGCCGGGTTGATGGTGACCGGGCCGCGCAGGTGGGTGGCCGGTTCGTCATCGTCCTCCGATGGCGGTGCCGGGCGAGTGGCCTCGATCACCAGCCGGGTTGGTTGGAGCTGCATTTCCGTCTGGACGCGCTGCAGGGCGCGGCCCAGCGCCAAGGCGCTGGGGTAGCGGGCGGCCGGGTCCTTGGCCAGGCCGGTGTGCAGCAGCAGTTGGAGCGAGGCCGGCACATCCGGCCGCTCGACCGGCGGCAGCGGGGTCTTCTGGATGCGGTGCATCTGCGAATAGACCTCATTGTCGCCGCCCGGAATCTCGAAGGGCGCCCGTTTGGCCAGCAGCGAATAGAGGGTGGCGCACAAGCCCCAAACGTCGGTTTGCGGGCCCACCCACGGCTGGGTGGCAAACGCCTCCGGCGGTGAGAACGGCACCGACAGGCCATCGCCACCCCGGCTGGTGTTGTGCAGGTCCATGGCGATACCAAAGTCCGTCAAGGCCGGGTTGCCGTACTGGGTCACCAGGATGTTGGCCGGCTTGATGTCGCGGTGCAAAATGCCTGCCCGGTGGGCCGTTTCGACCGCCCCGGCAATCTGCACGCCAATCGCCACCACGTCCGCCACCGACCGCTGGGTGGTGCGGAAGGCCACCCCCAACGACGGGTTGGGGCAGTACTCCAACGCCAAGTACGGCCGGCCGTCATCGGACACCCCAGAGCCGTAAACCGTCACGATGTGCGGGTGGTTGGACAACTCCGCCATGGCGTCGGCCTCCGCCGAAAGCCGCGCAATCGCCTCCGGGCCGATCACCTCTGGCAGCAGCACCTTCAGGGCCACCCGGCGGCGCGGGCTGCGCTGCTGGTACAAGAACACGTCGGCGAACCCGCCCTGGCCCAGCAAGCGGATGTACTCATAACCCGCAATGCTGGGGGGGGCGGACGGCCGGCGTGCTGGGCTCATATCAAGGAACCGACCGTCACCATGACGTTGTCGCCAATGTCGAAGGTGTCACCGTTTTGGGCCAGCACCTGTTCGCCCGGGTGCAGGCGCCGGTCCGGCATGCCGGGCCGCTTCAAGATGGTGCCGTTGGTGGTGCCCAGGTCCTTCACCAGCACGCTCCAGTCCTCCAGTTCGATCTCCAGGTGGGAGCGGGAAATGTCCTGGTTGGGGCTGGGCACGGTGATCAGATGGGGCACCTCGCCGGAGCCAAACTTGGTTGACCTGGGCCGCCGGCCAATCACGATGGCGCGGTCCAGGTCCAGCAGGTCGCCGGTGGAAATCCAGACCTGCCCCAGTGAGGGCCGCGGCATGGTGACCGCGTCGCCCGTCAGCGTGGCCTGGCAGGCCCGGCAGTTGGTGAAGGCCGGCGGGTTGGCCGTGCCGCAGACGGCGCAGGCCCGGCCCAGCACCCTGACCGTGCCGTCGTCCGGCGGTGGGTCGAGCGGCCCCGTGACCGGATGCGGCACCGGTTCGCCGCCGGCCAGCCGCACCACGGTGTGGCCGTCATGGTCCGGGTCGGTTGCCTCCTGGGCTGGTTGGGGGCCGGCGGCCCCGGCCTCATCCGGCCCGCCCAGGCGGGTGTCGTCATCCCACATCGAATCGAAGTTCATGCCCAGGTCCTCCTGGGCCTCGTCCGGCGCCGCGGGTGGCGGCGGGGCCGCGGCCGCCGCCGCCTCCGCCTCGGCGGCCTCGGCGTGGGCCTGGTCTTCCGGCGCACCCATCCAGACCGCCGTGCTGGTCAGTTCAACCGACGGGTCGTAGGCCTGGGTCGGTTGTTCGGCGTACGGATCGTCCTGGACTGGCTCCAAAGACTCGGTCACCGGGGAATAGCCGGGGGTGGGTTCTGGTTCGGCCGCGGCCGGTTCGGCTGGCGGTTCGGGTTCTGGTGCCGGTTCTGGTTCGGGCGCCTCGGGTTCTGGTTCCGGCCCGGCCGCCTCGGGTTCCGGCTCTGGGGCCGGTTCAGGTTCGGGTTCGGCTTCGGCCGGCGCCGGTTCGTCTGCCGTGGGCGATGCGGGCTCCGGTTCGCTGGCCGGTTCGGCCGCGCCTTCCGGCTGGTCCGGGTGCAGCACCTTGTCGATGTCGAGCGGCAGGTCCTTGGGCGGCATGTCCCACGGCGTGGCCCAATCCGGGGTGGTGGACGCCGCGGCGGCGGCCGCGGCGGCGGCCTTGGCCGCCGCCTTGCCCGTGGCCGGCTTGGCCGGTTCCGGGGCGGGGGTGGGAGCGGTGGGCGCCGGTGGGGCGGCCTGGCCGGCGGCGGCCGGTGCCGGCACCGGTGCGCCTGACCCCAACGGCTCGTCGATGGTGCAGGCGGAGGCCATCACCACGCCGCTGATCCGCTCAAACGACCGGCCACCGGGTTCTTGTCCGTCCACTTCCAGGGTCACCTCGCCCGCGGCTGTCAGGCGGTCCTCGCGCCAAGTGGTGACATCGGAACCGCTCAAGGAGCGGCTGGCGCCGGCCTCCTGGGTGGTGACCGTGACCGGGCCGCGCACGGCCACCCGCAACCCGGCATCGGACGCCAGGGCGGCCGCAAAGCCGGGCAAGGCGGCCAGCGAGGTGGCGCCGGAACCCTCCATCAAGGC
>JAISTN010000427.1 GCA_031272565.1 Bifidobacteriaceae bacterium | reverse complement strand
GGAACTGGACGACACCAGCGTTTGGTGGGATGACAATGGCCAGCACCTCTTCGAGGTCCCGGTCAGCGAACTGGTCCTCAACCAAGTTGATGGCCTGCACATCAACTCAACCGATGTTGTGGCCAACACCGCGCTCAAGTCGCTTACCTTCACCTACGTGTCCGTCTACCAGGAGAACGACCCGAAGACGGCCGATTTCATTGCCCCGATCTTGAGCCAGTTGACCGGCCTGGAGTCCTTGGACTTGACGGGATCTGGCCTGTCAAGCCTCGAGTTCGCCCGCAACCTGACCAACCTGCAGTCCCTGACCATTTCCGACACCTACGTCAGCGACATCGCCCCCCTCAAGTCGCTGGCCGCCCTACGGACCCTGGTCTGCTTCGACTGTCCCATCGTCAACCCGGGCGGCGTGTCTTCCCAGGTCATCCTCATCAACTAAGGTTCACGCGGCACGGCCGCCGATGTCGCCCGCGGGGCCGCCGATGTCGTCCGCCGAGCCGCCGATGTCGCCGCGGGGCCGCCGATGCCGCCCGCCGGGTCCTACAGGCCAAGCAGCGGGGCGCTGGCCACCTCGGCGTAGCGGGAGTGGCCGGCCTGGCCGGCCCCGAGCTGGGATGCCAGCAGCACCACCTGGTCCGCCACCCAAAGCGGGCCTTCATAGTCCGCTAACTGCCGCAGGGCGGCCTGGACGTTCGGATGGTGGGCCCAGCGCGAAATCGTGATGTGCGGCACCGGGAAATCGGGGCCCGCGCCGCCGCGCCCGGCCGCCGGCGCCAGGTCCGCCATCAGGCCGGTCACTGCGTCCGTGTCGCCGCTCAGGCCAATCCAGGCCACCTTGTCCCGGAAGGTACCGCTGCCGGCCAGGCGCAGCGCCAGCGGCGCCGTAGTGGTGGCGGCGTGGGCCAGCCGCTGCACCAGGTCCGGCAGGGCGTCATCGGGCACTTCCCCATAGAAGGCCAAGGTTAGGTGCCAGTTGCCGGCCGGCTGCCAAGGGTTGCGCCGGCCCTGCGGGCCGGCGGTGAAGCGGGCCAAGGCCCGGGCCAAGTTGTCGACCACAAACTCCGGCGGCTGAATGGCCGCGAACAGGCGCATGCCGCCATGCTAGCCGGGCCGGTGGGGGGCCAGGCGGCTATTCCAGAACGGGCCAAACCGACAGGACCGTCTCCGCCGGCCGCCAGGGCCGGGCCAGTGCCGGGTCATCGTCCCAGGGCAGGAAGTGCTCCAGCATCAGTTCTTGCCAGCCGTCCGGCGTGTTGGCCGTTTCCAGGCGGCCCGGGTACGGCGTGACTGCCGGCCCATCCGGCTCTTCTTGATAGAAGAACAGGTAGTTGTCTTGCAGGTAGATGGCGGCGTACTTGGCCCAGTCCCCCGGCTTCTCCTCCTGGTACTGGTAGTGGTAGAAGACGTAACTGGCCACCTTGTCCCAGCGCAGCCGGTTGACCTGGCCCAGTGCCTGGACCGGCCCGCGCCGCACCCAGTAACCCACACTGACCGGCTCGGCCCCGTGGTAGATGTCGGCCATGGGCGCCCACGCCTGCGGCGCCGCCTCACCCGGCCAACCCTGGGCCAACCGAGTCAAGTCGCCGAACAGGTCTTCCGGCGGAATCTGATCGCCCAGGCACTCGTAGTAAGCGAAGAAGTCCAGGCCGTGACGGAACACGCTGGCCGTCATGATCTCGCCGCCGGCCACCCGGCGTTGCAGCGCCTCGGTCTTGGCCTTGAGGGCGGCGGCCGTCTCAAAGCAGGTCGCCACCTGGCTCTTTAGCCGGTACACCGCCCTGTGCATCTGACCGCCTTTCTGTTCCGCCGGGCCTCCAGTCTATGGAACCGGCACCTCATCCCGGGCCGATTCCGGCCGCCTGTCGCCCGGTCATTCTGTGGGGCCATCCTGCTGGTTCAGCCCACCAGGTCATGCCAGATGATCTCGTTTGAGGTTAAGTAGCTCCAGGTCACCCAGATCCGTTCACCGTCACTCCAGGGGTAACTGCCCAGGTCAACACTGCCCGACATCTCCGATTGAGTGCAAAGGCCGTAGCAAGTCAGCCCCGTGTTGTCCAATGAGATATCCCCGGAGTCACTGTGAATCACCACCAGATGCGGTCCGTGCGTAACGTTGAAGTAGTTCAACACCAGACTCGAACCGCTCTGGACCAGTTCCAGATATCCGCGTGCCCGTGCCTTGCCACTCACCGTGACGCCCTCAGACGCGGGGCCTTGGCTGACCACAGTCCTGATCGAGAAGATGACAACTTGGTCCTCACCCAGGTCTTCAGCGGTGTAGCTGGTCGCCGTAAGTGGCAGGGTGCTGGAGACGCCGTCCACCTGGATGGAGTAGTAGCCGTCAGCATGGCCATTGAGACTGCCGGGATCCCATTGGAACGTGACAGAGTATTCGCCCGGCGCGGCCGTCAGGTTGGTTGGCGCTATGGGAGGCCCATAGGGGCAGACTTGATTCAAGCCGCTGGCCTGACCGCTGGTGACCTCGCCGGTGTCCTGCCGGGTGGCCACAGGCCGTACCTCGATTGTGTAGCAGGCCCCGTTCTGCAAGTCTCCGATGACGCCACCCGGCTTGATCGTGCCGGACGGGCCGCCATAGTAGACCCTGTATTCGTACACCACTTCGTCGGTCCGGAAGCCATTGGTGCTACCTGGTGTGAAACTGACCACTGCACATCCATCACAGTCGGGGTCGGCCGTCAGCCCACTGACCGGGCTGGGCGGCAGGACCGATCTGATGGTGGGGCTGACCGCGGGCTCCGACTCCCCCAGTGAGTTCTCGATCGTGACAGTAACCACTAGATCGCAGGTGTTGGGCTCCACGCCCACCTGGGCCTGGGACACATTACCCTCAGCCGAAAGCTGGGCCAGGGGCTGGCCACCCGACACACACGCGACCGAGAGTTCCCATCGCCTGATCGCCTCGCCATTGCCATCTGGCACCCAGGTCACGCGGAACAGGGGATTACCCCCAGTGCCCGTGGTGCCCGTGGCCACGGCTGCCACACCGCTCACCCGGGGCAGGCCGGCCGGCACCACACTGGTGGACCATGGCCCCCACAGTTCCTCTGCATCGCAGGTCGCCACCGCCAGGTTCTTGGCGCAAACCCGTACCTTGTGAGAGGTGCCGTTGGCCAGGCCACTGAAGGTCAGGGATGTCCCGGTCACCCCTCGGCGCACCGCTTCGCCCGTGGCCGGCGCCGGGCTGATCTGCACGTCATACGAAGTCACCGGCGAACCTGACGAACCGGGATTCGACCAGGACACCTCCACCGTCTGGTCGCCGCGCGTCACACTGGGCGCCGCGGGCAGGTTCGGGTAGCGGTCCGGCCGGGCCGGCGCGGACGGGGCGGATTCCTCCGATGGCCCCACCGCGTTCCACGCCACCACCGTGAAGGTGTATTCGGTGCCGTTGGTCAGCCCTTCAAGACGGCACACGTTGGAGGTACAGGTCTGGCCAAAGCTGGGATAGCCGGTCACCTCGTAACGCGCCAACGGCGAGCCGTTGTTGGCCGGCACCGCCCAACGCAGCACCACAAAGCCGTCGCCGGTCTGGTCCACCACCAAACCGGTGGGCCGGTCCGGCGGCCCCAGCACGGTCACCGTGACGAGGGCCGATGCCGTCCGCCCGGCCGCGTCCTTGATCGTGTAACGGGCCGTCACCGTGCCGGTGAACGTGGCCGCCGGCGTCATCTTAACCTTGTCGCCCGCCACCTCCACCGTGGCTTGGCCGGACACCACCACCACGTTGGTAACCGTCAGGGGTTGGGCGGCGCCGAACGGATTGTGGTCATTGGCCAGCACCGCCACCGTGGCCGTGTCACCCAGGTTGATGCCGCCATCAACCGTGTCCGCCACCGCCACCGGCGGTTCACGGGTGGTCTGCACCACCCGCACCCGGAAGCTCGCCGTCGCCGTGGCCGTCCCGGCCACATCGCTGGCCGCGGCCGTCACCGTCACCCCAACGTCCTCTTGGCCCAGCGGCGTGTCCGCCTGGGCCGCCGCCACCAAGGTCTGCCCATCCACCCGCGTCTCCAGGCCGGCCATGGCGCTGAGTCCGCCACCGCCCTTTTCGAACGTCAAACTGGCGCCGGCCACCGGCTCGCGGGTCACCTGGGCGCCCAGTGGCGGCACCGGCGCCCCCGTCACCGGGTCCACCGCCACCTCGGAGCCGGCCTCGACCACCCAGCTTTCCAGGAAGACCTGCGCGTAACGGCTCAAGTCCAGTTGGGCGCTGTTACCCGGCTCAAGCTGCAACTCGCCGGCCGTCAACTCGACCGCCACGCGCTGGACCGTCTCGGGGTTTTCCGGCGCCGGCGCCGTCACCGTCACCGGAATCGACACCGTGGCCACCAAGGCGTCCGCCGAGGCCGGGTCATCGGCGTCGGTCACCCGCACCGTGACCGCGTCCGGCCCCGGCTCCGCCGGGGCCGTGTACTGCACCGTACCCACGTTGACCACCTGGCCAGAACCCCTGGTCACCCGCACCTGCGTGTCAACCAGCTTGGGGGTCCGCCCCGGCTGCGTCGACACAACATCGGCCAGCCGGATGTCAACCGTCTGCTGGGCCTCCACCTCCAGGGCGCCCACCGCCGGGTCAAACACCGCCCGGTCCAACACCGGCGTGGCCACCCGCGCCACGCCCGGCACAATGATGAACGCCTGGCCCGTCAAGCCATCCTGGTCAGTCAGGGTGTAGTCGATGATCTGCCACTCCTCGGTCACCTGGACGGTCACCACACCGTCCACCCAGCCGGCCACCGGCCCACCCAGCGACAGCGCGTCATCGGCCGCCACCCCGTCCGGGTCGCGGTCGTTGGCCAACACGTTGACCTCGACCAAGCCGGTGCCTTGCGCGGCTTCAATGGCCTGCTCCACCGTGACCACGTCATCGTGTGGCAGCGGCGGCAGTAACGGCGCATCCTGGCCCACCCGGACGGTGATCCCGCCCGTCGCCTGGGCGCCAAACGAATCCTCCACCAGGTAGGACACGGCATAGAAGCCCTCTTCATCCGGGGCCCGGAACACCACCTGGCTGGTCTCGCGGCGGGCCTCCACATCTGTCACCGCCTCCGACAGCCCCTGGGCCGACACCAACGACACGGGGTCGCCATCGGGATCCGTCACGTAGCCTTCCCGGATCGGCGCCACCGCCACCAGCCGGCCCGGCCGCACAAACACCTGGGTGTCCACCGCCACCGGCGGCCGGCTGACCCCGGAGGGCGCCACCAGACCAATCGAGACCGTGGCTTCACCCTGTTTGCCCCAGCGGTCTTGCACTAGGTACGTGAACCGGTCGGTCCCGTACTGGGCCGGGTTTGCCACCGCCGTGTACTTCAACACGCCATCGGCGTAGGTCACTTCGCCGTAGAGCGGCATCACGCCCAGGCCCACCCAGGCCGTGTGGTCGCCATCGGGGTCGATGCCGTCCAGCGGCACCGTCAACGAGACCGCACCGCCCGCCACCGCCGCGCCCTCCAGCGCCCGCGGCTGGGGTGCCCGGTTGGCTTCTGGGTCCGCCGCTACCACCTGGACCGCGATGGTCCCCGTCACGGGGTCGTTCTGGTTGTCGGTCACCTGGTAGCTGAGCAGCACCTTGCCGGGCGTGCTACCGGCCCGGAACCGGACCGTGTCGCCGGACGTAAACACCAAACCCTCCGCGGCCTGGTCCAGCTTGGCGGCCGAACCATCCACCACCTCGAAGGGCAGGCCGTTGGGGTGATAGTCGTTTTCCAGCACGTTGATGGTCACAATGTCATCCACCCGCACCGTGGCCTGGTCGTCCACCACCACGGGCGGCTGGTGGCCTTCTGGCGGGGCCACCGACAGGACCGTCACCTTGCCCTCCGCGATCCCATTCTGGTTGGCCACCTGATAGACCACGGTGACCGGCCCGTCAAACCCGCCCACCAGGTCGTTGACCTGCAAGGTGGTGTACTCCAGCACCGAGGCGGAGACCTTGGACGGATCGGACGATGCGGCCCCCACCAGCGCCAGCACACCACCCGCCGGGTCGATGTCGTTCCACAGCACGTTCTGCAGGGCGGATTCACCGGCCGGCAGCAAAGCCCTGTCGGGCACCGCCGCGGGTAGGCCGGTCTCCGCCACCGGGCGAGCCACCACGTCCACCCGGATCTGGCCGGTCGCGGCCGCCTGCGACCCCTGGACGGTGTACAGCAGGTAGGCGGTCAGCGGCTCGGTGGCCTGCCACACCACCTGGCCGTCCTCCGCCCGCGACAGTTCGGTCAGGCGCGTGTCCTGGTCCAGGGCCGTCAACCGCAGGGCGCCGCCATCCGGGTCGGTGTCGTTGGACAGCAGGTTGACCGTCAGGTCGTCGCCCACAAAGCCGGTCACATGGTCACCGTTCGCGGTGGGCGGCAAGACGCCGCGTTCATGCACCTCGATGGTGACCAAGGCCTCCGTGTCAAGGACGCCATCGGACACCATGATGGCCACCGTCTTGACGCCGGTGGCGGTGCCGGCATCCTGGAAGGTCAGCCCGCCGTCTTGCCGGAAGCGGACCGTGTCCAGTTCCTCGGCCTGGTCAATACGGGCGTTCTTCAAGTAGAGCTGGTCGCCATCCGGGTCCAGCCAGTCCGCCAGCACATCGACCGTGACACTGGCGCCAGACCCCAACCGGACAGGTGAATCGACCAGGCGTTTGGGGGCCTCGTTGTCCGGTTCGGGGCGGACCGTCACCGTCACCCGGGCGGTGTCGGTACCACCCCGGCCGTCATCGGCCTCATAGGTGAAGGTTGCCACCCCGGTGGCATCGGCCGGCAGTTCGATCTGGAAGGCCCGGCCGCCCTGCACCGTCTTGACTTGCCCGATGTCGGGCTGGTCACCCACCAGCGACACAGTCAGCAGGTCACCGTTCGGGTCAGAGTCGTTGGCCGTCACCCGCCGTGTGGGGGTGGTAACCCGCCGGGCGCCGAACACATCGTCAAATGCTTATGGCGGTTCTTGTTAGGTCTGGCTGTAGTTGTCCAGCTCCA
>JAISTN010000410.1 GCA_031272565.1 Bifidobacteriaceae bacterium | reverse complement strand
CCTCGGACCCGGATGGTGACGAGATCGAGGTTGACCAGTCCTTCCCCATCGAGGTGTCGGAAGGTACCGTTTACGCTTCCGGCAACACCATCCGTTACCAGGCGCCGGATCACCCCACGTCGGTTGAGATCGCCTTCCAGGTGGTGGACGCGGAGGGTTTGACTGCCACCGGCGTGGCTTCTATCCGGGTGCACGAATCGCAGGGCAACAACAAGCAGGAGCCCACCCCCAAGGCTGTTTCCGGCCGGGTCTTTGCCGGCCAGACGGTGCGTCTGTCGATTCCGCTGACGGGCATCGATGTGGACGGCGACGGCGTCATCTTGCAGGGCATCGACACCGCCCCGCAGAAGGGCACCATCATCAACCAGGGCCCGGACTGGCTGGAATACCAGGCGGAGGCGGGCGCCACTGGCACCGACAAGTTCACCTACGCGGTGGAGGACTGGGTTGGCTTGCGGGCCACCGCCACCATCACGGTGGGTATCGCCGAGGTGCCCCAGGGTGAAAACGACGTCTTCACCCGCGTGGACCAGGTCTCGGTGCGGCCCAACCAGGTGGTGGAACTGCGTGTCCTGGCCAACGACATCGACATGGCCGGCGGGGAACTGGAACTGTGCGGCGAACTGGAGGTTGACGGCGTCGAAGCCGAGATCCAGGACCGCCGCGTGGTGGTCACCACCCCCGACACCACCGAGGTGCAGGGCGGTACGGTCCAGTACACGGCCTGCAACCAGTCGGGTGGCAGGGCCGTGGGCCAGGTCATGGTGACGATCGACCCGGAGGCGGCCTTTGCGCCGCCCAAGGCCCGGGACTATGTGATTGCCCCGAAGGAGACCATCGACCAGACGTCTGTCACGGTGCACGTCATGGACACGGCGGAAAACCCGTCCGGCCCGTTGACGGACCTGGAGTTGACGGTGGAGGCGGATCCAACGGTGGCCTTCCGCAACGACGACAACACCATTACGGTCAATCTGCAGCGTGACCCGGCGATTGTCTTCTACAAGCTGACCAACACCAACCCGGATGCCGAGGGCGCCTGTACCTACGCCTTCATTTCGGTGCCGGCGCTGGGCACCTTCCCGCCCATCTTGCGGGCCAAGTTTGAGGGCAAGACAATCGAGGTCACGGCTGGTGAAACCAAGACCATCTCGATGATCGAATATGTCCGGGTGGGCCCCGGCAAGGAGCCGGTCCTGGTTGACCCGCAAAACGGCGGCTATGTCAGCGCCACTCACGGCGTGAGTGAAAGGGTCGACGCCAACACGTTGACTTACACGGCGGACCGGGATTACGGCGGCCAGGCTTCGATCTCCTTCAAGGTGGCCGATGGCGACCTGAGCGAGGCCAAGACCCGCCAGGCGGTGTTGACGCTGCCCATCCGGGTGATCCCGGTGGACCGGGTCAAGCCGGTCTTCCAGCCGGCCACCTTGTCGGTCGAGTTGGGCGGGCAGGCGGAGGTTGACCTGTTGAGCTTTGTCACGGTATTGGGCGAGGCGCCGGATCCGGCCAAGGTCCAGTTTGCCGCCCCCACGCCGCCCGGCAACGGGGTCACGGCCACCTTGGTGGGGAGCCGGTTGATGGTGGCGGCCGATGCCGCTACCGCCCGCGTGGGGACGGCCAGCGGCGTGGGCATCACCCTGGTTTATGACAACGGCGAGGCGGTGACGGGCACGGTGCCCATCATGGTGACCGGTTCGACCAAGCCGCCGTTGACGCTGGCTCCGGTGACGGGCGTGGTGGTGACGAAGGGCAAGCCGGCCACGGTCAATGTGCTGCAGGGCGCGGTCAACCCGGTGCCCAACCTGGGTCCGCTCAAGCTGGTGGGCCAGGCCACGGTGGCGCCCGATGTCGCGACGGCCAGCAGCGATGCTTCGGGCAACATCACTTTGACCTTGAAGGATGATTACGTTGGCGCCATCACGGTCAGTTTCACCGCCAACGACGCTTTGGATCAGGCCAACCGCCAGGTGCAGGGCAGCTTTGTGGCCACCGCCAAGGGTGTGCCGGACGCGCCCAGCGCGCCGGTGGCCGGGGCTGTGGTTAACCCGGGTGAGGTGACGTTGACTTGGAACCAGCCGGCCGCCAACGGCGACCCGATCACCGGTTACACGGTCAGTTGGGGTGGTGGTTCGCAGAATTGCCCCAGCGTGGTTTGCACCATCACGGGCCTGGCCATGGGCCAGAACTATTCGTTCACCGTGGTGGCGCACAACGGGGTGGGGGATTCGCTGCCCTCGCCGGCCTCGGCCCCGGTGCTGGTGGAAATCAAACCTGGTGCCCCCACGGGTGTGACGCCCGTGGAGGGTGACGGCCAGGTGACGCTTAGTTGGACCGCGCCCAGCGGCAATGTCACCCGCTATGTGGTCACCGTCACCGGTGGGGGTACCACCCGCACGGTGGAGACCACCGGCACTTCGCTGACCATTCCGGGCCTGGCGCCGGGTGTGCAGTATTCGTTCACCGTCCGGGCGGAAAACCAGGCCGGGCCGTCTGATACTGCCTCCCCGCCGGTCACGGCCTTGCCCTATGGGAAGCCGGGCGAGCCAACTGGGTTGGCGGTTTCCCGGTCGGCGGCGGGCACGGTGGCGCTAAGCTGGAATCCGGTCGATGAAAACGGCGCTTCTGTCACCTTTACCGTGCTTGATTCGTCCAACAACAAGGTCTGCACCACCACCGCCACCAGTTGCTCCGCGTCGCTGGCGCCGGGCGAAACCCGGACCTATCACGTGGTGGCTCACAACGCGGCCGGGGATGTGTCCGGGACCCAGACGGCCTCCTTCACCATGTGGGCCCAGCCGGGCGCGCCCGGCAATGTGACGGCCACCGCCTCGACCGAGACAGCGCCGGATCAGGGCACAGTCGCCCTGAAATGGGCAAGGCCCGGGACGATTCCAAGCAGTTTTGGCGTCATCTACCACGTCTACCAGAACGGTGAGGAGATCACCGCGGTCGAGGGACCGACCACCACCTTCACCCAGACAGGCTTGGGCTATCGGGATGGCGGCTATGCCTACCAAGTGGTGGCCTGCATCGTGTTCCAGGGCGGGCAGATTCCGCCGCAGGACGCCACGGACCTGTGTTCGGTCGGTTCCCAGACGGTGACGGCGGTTGTCAAGACCACGCCCAGTGTGCCTGGAGCCCCGACCTGCACGTTCTACTCCAAGCCGCCTGACAAGTCAGGCCTAGAAGCATCGTTGAACGCGAACCGTTCTACCTATAACGCCGGCAACGGGAGCGGCACGTACACGGCCGATTCGTGGGCCACCTTCAAGACGGCTTTCGAGACCGCGAATACCGTCTACAACAACCCCGCGGCGACCCAGGCACAGGTTGACAGCGCCAAGACGGCTTTGGACAACGCGGCCAGCGGTCTGACCTTGGCGCCAACTGAGACGCCCACCACTGATCCCCCAACCACTACGCCAGATCCGTCCGAGGAGCCGGCAGCCTTCAGTGGTACAGGTAGTAGCACCCAGGGGCAGGTTTGGGATGTGGCTGGCAGCGGCGCTGTGGCGGGCCTGGTCCGAGCTGCTCGGCTCCTGACTTGGCCTTCTCTGGGCGCCCAGCCGGTGCCCAGCGCAGCGGTGGTAGTGGCGGCCTGGCCGGCCTATAGCGCCGGTTCGTTGGCCTGCGCAGGGGGTGGCTACACCGACCACCCGCAGAACGAGTTCGCCATAGCCAGGCCGGCTGGTCCAAGCACCTGGGGTGGTTACAACAGCAACCAGAAGATTCTCTACAAAGTCAACAACGGCCCTTGGTCCACGGACTCCATGCCGGCCACGGCTGGGCCATACATCACGGGCAACACCACCATCACCGTGACCTTCAAGGCCTGCGCCGGGAGCCCTAAACAAGTCTGTTCGGAAGAGGTCACCTACACCCTGCAAGCCCCGTGATGCCCGCGACCACCGGCCACAACCGATAGAGTCTGGTCAGCCCAACCCGGCCCAAACCCAAGCAAGGAGAACCATGGAAAGCCCCCAGGTGACCGAATTCGCCCGCGAGTTCAGCGCCATCAACGGCAGTATTGGCGGCGCCATCGTCGGCAAGTCGAACGCCATCGGGCTGGTGCTGACCGCCCTGTTTGCCGGCGGCCACGTGTTGCTTGAAGACGTGCCCGGCACCGGCAAGACCTCGCTGGCGAAGGCCCTGGCCGCCTCGCTGGACGGCACCCACGGGCGGGTCCAGTTCACGCCGGACCTGTTGCCCTCAGACTTGATTGGCGCCAACGTCTACGACCAGAAGAAGGGCGATTTCGACTTCCGGCCGGGGCCCATCTTCTGCTCCATCCTGTTGGCCGATGAGATCAACCGGGCCAGTCCCAAAACCCAGTCCGCGCTGCTGGAGGTGATGGAGGAACGCCACGTCACCATTGACGGCGTCGCCCACCCGGTGCCCAGCCCCTTCATGGTGATCGCCACCCAAAACCCGGTCGAACAGCTTGGCACCTACCCGCTGCCGGAAGCCCAGTTGGACCGCTTCCTGGTCCGCACCGCCATCGGCTACCCGGACCGGGCCGCCTCGCTGGCCATCGTGGCCGAATCGGCCCGCACCGACCGCACCTTGGGTATCAAGCCGGTGGTCACCACCAAGCGGGTTGTCGAACTGCAACAGATCGCCGCCGCCGCGCACGTCTCACGCCTGGTGTTGGACTACATCCTGACCATCTGCGAGAACACCCGCACCGACGCCCGCTGCGCCCTGGGCGTGTCGATGCGCGGTGCGCTGTCGCTGGCCCGCTGCGCCAAGGTCTACGCCATGGCCCAGGGGCGCGGCTATGTCACGCCGGATGATGTCAAAGCCTTGGCCCACGCCGTCCTGTCACACCGCATTATTGTGACGCCGGACGCGCAGATCGACGGCGTGGAACCGGCCCAGGTGATCGCGGAGATCGTCGCGGCGATTCCGCCACCCACCGGTACCGAGGCCCAGTTCAGGGGCCAATAGCCACATCATGACCGCCCTACCGCAGTCTCTGCGGCCACCACGTGCCGCCAGTGAACCCACCGTCCGTCCCTGGGCCTGGTGGGCGCTCGGTACTGCCCTGGTGACCGGCGCGGTGGGCTGGTGGTTTGGCTGGACCGAACTGACCATTCCGGCGCTGGCCGCCATCGCGCTGCTGGCCGTGGGCCTGCTGATGGCCCTCGGTTCGTCCCGCTACGAGGTTGAACTGGACGCCGAACGGATGCGCGTGGCGGTAGGCACCGAGGCGACCGTCTCGCTGTGGGTCACCAACGCTTCACGGCGCCGGGCGCTGCCTTCCACACTGCGGATCGGCATGGGTGACGGCACCATCGCGGTGCGGGTGCCGGCCCTGGCGGCCGGCGCCCGGCGCGAACTGGAGG